>JBJTNS010000148.1:0-14183 GCA_046074245.1 Chitinophagaceae bacterium
TATTCCAGTAGATGCCAGCAATATGCAATTCAGAACTTACAATGGCAATTACTGGGGCTCAAACTGTAAATCACAAAGTATACTCAAAGCAGATGCTGCATTTATGCATCAGGCTATTACTTTGAGATATTTTCCGGTTAAAATGGCGTATAATAAACCCACAACTATTAAAGAACAGATTCAGTTATTTAAAAAGCGCTTTAAATTTATTAAATCTAAAGTTTTACAATCATAAAATATTGGTCAATAAAAAAGCCCCTTTTCAGGGGCTTTTTTATATAAGCGTTGTTGATTTTAAACGGCGTTCTTGTCTCCTACAAACATGTTGCGTATGGTAAAGTAGATGATTTTTAACTCCAGCAGAAACGACCAGTTTTCTATATACCAGATATCGTATTCTATACGTTTAGCCATTTTTTCTACATTCTTAGTTTCACCTCTTAAACCATTGGTTTGAGCCCAGCCAGTAATACCTGGTCTTGCAAAGTGACGAACTAAGTAATTGTCAATTAATTCAGAATATTCGTTGGTGTGTTTTACCATGTGAGGACGCGGACCAACAACTGACATGTTACCTATTAACACGTTGAAGAATTGTGGCATCTCATCAAGGTTGGTTTTTCTCAAAATTCTTCCGATAGTGGTAACGCGGTTATCGTTAGCTGATGCCTGCTTTGAATCAGATTCACTGTTCATGCGCATTGTTCTGAACTTCCAGCAGTAAAATTCTTTATTGCCTTCTCCGGTTCTTTTTTGCTTGAAGAAAATCGGACCTTTTGAGCTGAGTTTAACAAGAACCATTAAGATCGGGAATAACCATGGGAAAATGAAAACTATCACCAGTAATGAGAAGAAAATATCAAAAAAGCGTTTCTTTAAACGGTTAAGAGGTATTTCTAAAGGCTCCTCACGAAGTGAAACTACTGGTACATTGCCATAAAAATCTATGGATACACTGTTTGTTTCTTTAAATAGTTTGTAATCTGGAATGAACTTGATACGGATAAGATTTCTTTCACAGAAGGTAATAAGTTGTCTTATTTCAACCGATGAGAAATCTCGCAATGCCACATATACTTCATGTACGTTGTGCGTCATGCTGTATTCAAAAACATTTTTAATGGGACCCAGATAATTGGTCTTGATATCTGAATTGCTTTTTGTGTCGTCAAAATATCCCAGGATTTTATATCCCTGAGATAAATCGGCAGTTAATGCATTGTAGATTTCAATTCCAATGTCTTCAGAACCCACAATAACAGCGTTTCTGAAATTGTTGCCAGATTTTCTCAGCTTGCGCAGGAATTGAATCGTAACGATTCTGTAAATAAGTGTCAGTATAATGAAGTTGAGGAAGAAGGTGACAAATCCCATTCTGTTCAGATTGTGGAAATAGAACAGTTCTGAGAAGGTAACCAGAGAAAGGAACAGATAAAGGATAAGTCGTAGTGTTTTACTCAACGATTTTTCAATTGCGTCTGTTCGGTTAAAGGTGAATTCATTAAAATGATAAACGAGATACAACCAGAAAATATTCGTTATAAAAATAAAAATCTGAGAATCTCTTGTAAAGAAGACATCATAATGATCGTAGCGGATCATAAATGATACCAGATAGGAGAGGTTTAGGAAGAGAAGGTCTCCTAATATCAGGATCAATTTAATGTACCTGATGTAGTTGTTAAAGTTAATGCTTCTAAATTGTTCTTTCATCGCTTGTGTAAATAGTGGTTGTGTTTGTTGTTTTGTTTTTAGTGTGTTTTTCTGCTTTCTATATGTTTTCTTTATTCAGTGTCGTTTCGGCTTAATGGTTAATATCCCATTCAAATCGGGTTTTTTACCCAAAATGATTAGATCATCATCCATGTAAATTGTTTTTATCCTTCCATTGTTTTATTCTTACTTGTTCTATGTCAATCTTGATTACAGTCCTTAAGGCTGACACGAACAATGCAGACTTTTAAAATCAGCATTAATCCATGGGATTGACAATGAGTAAGAGGTGTTTTCATGAGAGGAAAGATTTGGCTTCGAATAAGCCCCGTTGATAGTTGATTGTTTAGCAGAATATACAAACAAATACGCGCTTCCAACCCTTTTAGCGTAGGTCAGACCAGCAGGTATTGCAGTAAAGGCAGTAGATTGTGTTTTCAAAGCTACCTTATTAGTTGCACCGTTGAGCTTGTTGTGTGTCATTGCGTGTTACAGCTTGGCGATTGTTTTGTTTTTAGTCCTGAAATTATAAGTATTTTTACTTAGTAGTACTTTATACTTACTTTTTCAATGGCAATATTAGGAGCATTTTTTGGTAATTGCAAGACATTAAATATTAAAAAAAAGATGTGAAATTGTAAATGTTTTGTAAATGCCTAAAATTGAATAAATTAAAATTGAATTTGGCATATTTTTAATCAATTAACTTAATATCCACACTGTTTTTAAAAAACAATTATTTCACCCTAAATACTTAAAATTCTGCTTGAAACATATGTTTTATTGCGTAATTGATATTCCTAAAAAGTATCTTGTTAACATGTTGAATATAAGTGTATTGTAATTCCGATTTTTTCATAAAAAATGTATTTCTTATAGCCTGTTTGCCTTGTTAATTGATGCTTTTGGTGTTTGTTTAAATAATAATAAACAAGACTTAATTATGCCTCAAAAACGACATTTTATTCTAAGTTTAGCGGATAAAAAATATCTGTTTAGCGTCTGGTCAATTTTTATTCATTACTTCTAATTATAAGTTTGAAAATTTCCCATGCATAATTTTTCGGTTTAAGAAGTGTTTTTAAAAATACAAATTAGTTGATCTGTTCTGTCATACAATCAAATAGTTTTTAACTTTTAAGTGTGTAACCGAATAATAAAAATGTGTAACCGAATATGTTTTTATATGCCAGGCCGGAAAAGATAAAAATTGCTGGGATTACTATCGTCGACCCATACGCTTTGAAGGTTCTGCACAATTTAAAACCATTGAACGAAGTGACTGATTAAGATGTATTGCTGGGATTACTGTCGTGGACCCATACGCTTTGAAGGTTCTGCACAAAGTTTAAACCATTGAACGTCGTTCAATGGTTTTTTTATGCCTTCTGCACTCGCACATTCAAGCAAGCTTGATGTGCTTGTTTGAAGGCATAAAAAAACCTTCCATTCGGAAGGTTTTTACTTTGTGATCCCGCTGGGACTCGAACCCAGGACCACTACATTAAAAGTGTAATGCTCTACCCGCTGAGCTACGGAATCGTTCCTTTTTTTTAAAGGTGGTGCAAAAGTAATGGTTTGTTACTAATTTTCAAACACCTAATTAAAAAAAAATGAATTTTTTATACATTAAATCTGAAATGCATGCAATCGCCATCTTTTACTACATACTCTTTACCCTCAACACCCATCTTTCCGGCCTCTTTTATTGCTGCTTCAGTTCTGTAAGTTAAATAATCGTCGTACTTTATTACCTCTGCTCTGATGAAGCCTTTTTCAAAGTCGGAGTGAATGACGCCAGCTGCCTGTGGAGCTTTCATCCCTCTAGTAATTGTCCAGGCCCTAACTTCTTTCTCTCCTACAGTAAAATACGTGATATAGTTGAGCATCTTGTATGCTGCTTTAATCAATTTTGCTACTCCACTTTCTTCTAATCCAAGATCACTCAAAAACATAGCACGCTCTTCAGGATCTTCTAACTCCGCTATCTCTGCTTCTGCAGCTGCACTAATTACTAATACATCTGAATTCTCTGCAGCTGCCATTTCTCTGATTTGTGTTACCCACGCATTATTCTTTCCATCAGGTAAACTCTTTTCATCAACATTGCAAACATATAAAACAGGCTTGTTGGTCAGTAAATTTAAATCTTCTGTCAACTCTCTCTGTTCATCAGTAACATCTTCAATGGTTCTGATATTTAGTCCCTTTAATAAATGTGCCTTATACTTTTCGCAGGCATCTGCAATTTTTGATGCTTCTTTGTCTCCTGCTTTAGCTTGCTTCTGAACTTTACTCAAACGCGCTTCCACAGATTCCAGATCTTTTAATTGCAATTCAGTGTCAATAATTTCTTTATCCCTTATCGGATTCACTGATCCGTCTACGTGTATGATATTGTCGTTTTCAAAACAACGCAATACATGTAAAATCGCATTGGTGCTTCTGATATTACCCAAAAACTGATTGCCCAATCCTTCGCCCTTACTGGCGCCTTTTACCAATCCGGCAATGTCTACAATCTCTACAGTGGCAGGCACTATACTTTGAGGTTTGGCAATTTCCGTTAATTTGATCATGCGCTCATCAGGAACTGTTATAACTCCGATGTTCGGCTCTATCGTGCAAAATGGAAAATTGGCAGCCTGTGCTTTTGCATTGCTCAGACAATTAAATAAAGTAGATTTACCAACATTCGGTAATCCAACTATTCCGCATTGTAATGACATATTATTTTTTGGTTTTATCCGTTAGCAATCTCACCGATGTCTTTAATGATCTTCATCGTTAAATTTCTCGCTGTAGTTTCAGATTTACTCTCGGCATATATTCTGATGATTGGTTCTGTATTTGATTTTCTGAGATGTATCCACTCTTCGTCAAAATCAATGCGAACTCCATCAACAGTATTAATTGGAAACTTCTTGTACTTTTCTTTGATCTTTTCTAACACACTATCCGCATCAATGTCTTTAGTTAAATCAACTTTGTTTTTGGAAATGATGTAATTAGGGAAGGTCATTCTTAAAGCGGTACAGGTTTTGCCCGACTTAGCAAGTGAACTTAAAAATAAAGCAATACCTACAAGGGCGTCGCGTCCGTAATGAAGATCTGGATAAATGATGCCACCATTGCCTTCGCCACCAATCACTGCTTTGGTTTCCTTCATCTTCTCGACTACATTTACTTCTCCTACAGCACTCGCCGCATATTTACCACCAGCTTTCTCTGTGACGTCTTTTAATGCTCTTGTAGATGATAAATTTGAAACAGTATTGCCTTTCTTGGTGTGTTTTAATATGTAATCTGCTACAGCAACCAAAGTATACTCCTCGCCAAACATAGCACCATCTTCGCCTACTAATGCTAATCGGTCGACATCCGGATCCACACAAATACCTAAATGCGCTTTCTTCGATTTAACCAGCGATGATAACTCGGTTAAATGCTCTGGTAATGGCTCAGGATTGTGAGCAAAATGCCCCGTTGGTTCACAGTTTAATTCAATGATTTCAGCAACACCTAATGCCTTTAAAATCATAGGAACTGCAATACCTCCACTCGAATTTACTGCGTCTACCACTATCTTGAATTTCTTTTCAGTAATAGCAGCTACATCCACTAAAGGTAACTTTAATATCTCATCTATGTGCTTCTGGATATAAGTATTGTCCTCTGTATACGTTCCTAATGAATTAACATCAGCGTACTCAAACTGATTGTCTTCTGCAATCCTTAATACTTTCTCAGCCTCTGCCGCAGAAATAAACTCGCCCTGATCGTTAAGTAGTTTTAAAGCATTCCACTGTTTCGGATTGTGACTGGCTGTAAGGATAATTCCTCCCGCCGCATGTTCCATTTTTACCGCCATCTCCACTGTCGGAGTAGTCGATAATCCAAGGTTCATTACGTCCAGTCCCATGCTCAATAAAGTAGAACTTACCAGGTCTGTAAGGATTTTACCCGATAACCTGGCATCTCGCCCTATGATAATAAGCTTACCTTTGTTCGCGGACTTAATCCACTCTCCGTATGCTGATGAAAACTTAACTATATCAACCGGTGTTAAATTCTCGTTGGGAACCCCACCGATAGTGCCTCTGAAGCCCGATATTGATTTAATTAATGTCATGGTTTTAATGGGGGGCAAAATTAGGCAAAAAGGCTCAATTTAAAATAATAGATTACCAACAATCTGATTGTTGAAATATATCGTCTTAACATCGACTTAATGTGAAAGTATTTGATTTTATGCCGTATTTTGCCAAAGAAATGAGAAATGCCCTGATTTTACTTGTAGTTGTGTCGCTATTCGCTTGTCTGTCTTTTGTTTATAGCCGGAATGCTTCTGTCAATACCTCATCTCAACTTTCTGTGGCTTTCTATAACCTCGAAAACCTTTATGATATCATAGATGATTCAACGCACAATGACGATGATTTTACTGAAAATGGTCAGTATAAATGGTCTAAGTCCAGATTTAATGATAAAATTCTCAATTTGAGCAAGGTGATTTCCCAAATGATTGATGGTGAAGCACCTGATGTCCTTGGAGTCTGCGAACTCGAAAGCGCCTCCGCCTTTTCTCAGTTATTGTCATCTAAAAGCCTAAAAAATCAATATGGTTTTGTCCATTATAATTCACCCGACGAAAGAGGGGTTGATGTGGCTTTTGCTTATAAAACGTCTTCTGTCAAAGTTCTGTCCTCCCAAAATTACCCGGTAAAACTCTCTCTCGACTCTAATGATAAAACCCGAGATATCCTTTGGGTAAAAACCCTGTCTCTAAAAAATAATGATACCATCCATTTTATCATTTGTCATTTCCCATCCCGCCGTGGTGGTCTCGCTGCCTCCTCCCAAAATAGAGCCGATGCCGCCAATACCTGCCTTAAAATCATCAAAGAAAAAATCCAGCCTAAATCGCAGAACCTGGTCATTATGGGCGACTTTAACGATCAACCCTGGGATTCTTCTATGATGAAAATTCTGGGTGCCCACTCTGTTAACAAATACCCCGATGCCGATCTCATTAACCTAATGTTCGAATTGCCTGATAAAAATTCTGGTTCGTACTGCTTCAGAGGTCAATGGGAAAGAATCGATCAAATCATCATTAGTCACGCTCTTAGAAACGGATCTGGTACCGACTACCTGCCGGGTTCTGTTAATGTTTTTAAGAAAGACTGGATGCTGCAATCAGGAAAATACAAGGGACAGCCTTTTCGCAACTTCAGCGGTTCCCAATGGCTCAATGGTTATAGCGACCATCTGCCGGTTTCAATTAAACTTCATTCTATTAATTAAATGGCTCCACGAAAAAAAATACCAACTAAAAGTAAAGTTGCTCCCAAAGCAAAATCCAATACTCCCAGAGTGATTAAAAAGAAAACCAGAATCATTAACAGAGAACTTAGCTGGTTATCTTTTAACGATCGTGTGCTGCAAGAAGCTAACGATACTCATGTGCCTCTGCTCGAACGCCTGAAGTTTCTTGGTATCTTTTCTTCTAACCTGGATGAGTTTTTCAGGGTCAGAGTGGCTACTAACAAAAGGATGCTCAAACTCAGAAACTCTCAGCACCGAATTATCGATCGCCGCGAAATTCGCGAAACGCTTCAGGATATCTATAATAAAGTGGTTATTCAACAGGTTAAATTCAATAATATATACAACCAGTTATTAGATGAATTTAAAACAAAAAATGTGTTTTTTGTAAACGAGAAACAAATCAACCTCCAGCAAACCCTCGAAGTGCGGAAATATTTTAGAGAGGAAATTATCAATACAATTTTTCCTCTTATTCTGGCAGATAAAAAACCATTTCCTTTCCTCAGAGATAATACTGTATACCTGGCTTGTAAACTGAGCAATTCTATCACGCATGAAAAAAAATATGCGCTGATTCCTCTGCCTACCAAAATTAAAAAACGCTTTTATCAGTTGCCCAAACAAGGCGGAGCAACCTATATGATGTTTATTGATGATGTTATTCGATGTAATCTGGACGTTGTCTTCTCTAGTTTCGAATACAATGTCTTTGAAGCCTATACCATCAAAATGACCCGTGATGCCGAAATTGATATTGATAGTGATGTGTCTTCTAATATTCTGGATACAATTCAGGACTCACTTAAGCAAAGAAAAAAAGGGCAGCCTGTACGTCTGATTTATGATCAGGAAATGCCCGATGATTTTATTCGATTTATCTATCAAAAACTTACCTTATCAAAAGATGAACTTATCCCGGGTCAGCGATATCACAATTTCCGTGATTTTATCGGATTTCCGGATATCAAAAAAACCGATCTTAAATACCAGTCTCTCGAACCAATATATCTGCCTGAGCTCGATAAAGCTAAAACCATGTTCAATGCTATTCGTCAGAAGGATTATATGATTTCTCATCCCTACCAGCCTTTCAGCTACATCATCAGATTGCTTCGCGAGGCTGCTATCGATCCTAATGTTACCAGTATCAAAATGACACTCTATCGCGTTGCCGAAAATTCAAACGTGGTCAATGCCCTTATTAATGCAGTTAAAAATGGTAAGAAAGTAACCGTTATGATGGAACTGAAAGCCAGATTCGATGAAGAACATAATATTTACTGGAGTAATAAACTCAAAGAAGCTGGCGCAAAAGTATTGTTTACTATCCCTAGTGTGAAAGTACACTCAAAACTTTGCCTCATCTCCAGAAAAGAAAAAAATGGCATGAAACTATATGCCCACGTTGGTACAGGGAATTATAACGGTGATACCGCTAAAGTATACTGCGATCATTCTGTGCTTACTTCTGATGTGAGAATTACTTCTGAAATTAATAAGGTGTTTAATCTTATCGAAGATTATAAACCCGAAAAATACCGATTCCGTCATCTCTTAGTTGCTCCGATAAACCTGCGTTCCTCAATCATGCGTATGATAGACGCCGAAATTAGCAATGCCAAATCTGGAAAACCTGCATATATCATCATGAAAATGAATGCGCTCGTAGATGTTGAAATTATTCAGAAACTCTACGAAGCGGGTAGGGCTGGTGTCAAAATTAATCTCATCGTAAGAAGTATTCTCTGTATGTCTCCTGGTGTTAAAGGTCTGAGCGAAAATATCTCTGCTATCAGCATCGTTGATAAATACCTTGAACATGCCAGGGTATACATCTTCGCTAACGGTGGGAAAGAAAAAATGTATATGGGGTCTGCCGATATGATGACACGAAACCTTGATAGCAGGGTAGAAGTGGTTTTCCCTGTTTATAGCAAACATGTGCAGGAAGAGATAATGGCTATGATTAATATTCAACTATCCGATAATACAAAAGCCCGGATTCTGGATGAATTTCAAATTAATGAATATAAACCTGCTTCTCTGCCTAAAATCAGAAGTCAGGCTGAATTCTATAATTACCTTAAAAATAAATACAACCAAATTACTGCCTATGTGTAAATATATAAAATTACCTGCACTGGTACTCTCCGTTTTCTTGTCTCTTTCTTCGAATGCCCAGGAAATAGGCTACCTGGGAGGAATTAGTAAAATGGGTATTTCTCCGACATCTTTTCAACCTCTATATGGTTTTTCAGTGTCAAAAGTGTTTTCAAAATACCTGGCTGCTGAAACTAACTGTTTTTATTCTCAGCGTTTGCTTAACGATATACCTCAAGCTGATTATCTCAGTTTCTCAGCCATGCCTCAAATTGGTTGGTTTGATAAAGACAAGGGATATGGTGTGTATTTCGGACCAGCGCTGGTACTCAATCCATGCCTCTACCATAGCAATCTCGAAAATCATACCTACCTCAGTGCCTATCTCTCTGCAGGAGTCAGAAAACAACTTGTTAAAAAAGTGAACCTTGATCTCAGAGCAGGATATGATCTGGGTTTAACCGGAGCTTATTACAATAATGGATACTCTAAATATAAAGGCCTCATGTTCCAGGCTGGAATTAAATTCGACTTCTCCTGTCAATAAAAAAAAGCCGTCTCAAAACTAAGTTTCAAGACGGCAGGTATAATGTGGGAACTTTCTTTTGCGGTTAACCGCTTTCTTTAATTACTGGCTATTCCGAAATAGAAAAAAGAAAGTGACTCATTGCCTGTGTTGATGAGCGAATGCTCTGTCTTTTCCGGAATGATGACAAAACTCCCTTTTCTCAGTTCGTGAGTTTGACCATCAATAAGATACTGTCCAAAACCTTCTGTGAAGTAAAAATACTCTGTCATGGTTTTGTGCAAATGGGATTCAACCACTTCACCTGGCTCTAGTTTTCCCATTGCAATCTGAGTAATGGCATTGCCAGACTCTTCACTGCTTAACAATACTTTTTTAGTGCCACTGTTATGTGCAGTCAGTATCTCGCTAATATCATCAAGGTGACTGATGAAAGGTTCGTTTTGCTTTTTAGGCTTCAACTGCTACAGCTTGTTTTGTTTCTATTTGTTTGGCAATCCACTGATAGGTTTTTTCCATACCCACTCGCAGAGATTGTGATGGCTCCCAGTTAAGCTTAGCTTTTAGTAAATCATTGTCAGAGTTTCTGCCTCTAACACCGGTTGGACCAGCAATATTGTTTATAGAAAGATTTTTTCCGGAGATCTCAATAGCCATTTTAGCGAAATCGTTAATAGAAATCATTTCCTCAGAACCTATGTTAACCGGACCAGCAAAATCGGATTCCATTAGACGGCGTACACCTTCTATGCACTCGTCGATGTAAAGAAATGAACGGGTTTGCTGACCGTCACCCCAAACTTCTATTGAAGTGCCATCAATTGCCTCGGCTGCTTTTCTGCACATGGCTGCTGGTGCTTTTTCTTTGCCACCTGTCCATGTGCCTTGCGGACCAAAGATGTTGTGGAAGCGGGCTACCTTTACGTCAATGCCGTAGTTTCTGTTGTATGCGAAATATAAACGCTCGCTGAATAATTTCTCCCAGCCATATTCACTGTCCGGAGCAGCAGGGTAGGCCGACTCTTCAGAACATTTCGGGTTGTTTGGATCCATCTGATTATACTCAGGATACATACAAGCTGAAGATGAATAGAAGATCTTCTTAACGCCAGCATTCTTGGCAGATTCAAGTACGTTTAAATTACATAAGGCCGAGTTGTGCATAACATCAGCATCGTGATTGCCTGTAAAGATATAACCAGCGCCACCCATATCTGCAGCTAACTGATAAATTTCGGTAAAATTCTTGCCAGAAATAAGGTCCTCGACTACTTTTGGGTCTCTTAAGTCGCCCAAAATAAATTCGTCGGCATTGTTGTTGCCATACTCATTGTTTTTTACGTCGACACCAACTACATAATAACCTTCAGATTTAAGACGATTAACTAAGTGGCCGCCAATAAAGCCGCCTGCGCCACATACTAATGCTTTTTTGTGATTCATAATAATTTTTTAATTGTATTTGTATTGTTTGTTTTTGTATTTGAAAAGTAAATTGATGAGTTTAAAGGCACTCATATACCTGGGAATATACATCTTTGGCTTGGCAATGCATCTGGCTAGCCAGCCAATGTATAGCTTATCCATCCACGAACTAACTCTAACCTGACGACCTGTTTTGAATGCCAGTGCAGCTCCCGTACAAATAATCGCTGGTTTGTAACTTAAGTGTTGTCTTAGATATAATCCTAATTTCTCTTGCGTCCCGCCTCCAATATTTATAATGACCCATCTTGGTTGCTTCTCTTCAATAAGCCTTAATAAACTCTCGTCTTTTACCTCCTGCTTGTAAAATGGAGCTTCATACGATAATTCATTTGAAGTCTGAATGCCTTTGCTGATCAGATAGTCGGTGTTGATCTGTGCATCCACTGATCCGGGATTTACTGTCATCACTTTTCCCTTAACTTCTGAACTGTGCTCGAGAAAATAATTGATAAACTCCAGGCCAGAAATACGGATAACTTTATTTCTGGATATCATGTTCCAGATCAATGCCATGAAACCACTGTCTGCAATCACATAGTCTGAATGAATCAGAGAATCATAATAAGGCTTGTCCTTTGGAATTGTTACAAGTGCAGGTGCTGCCGGAACGGTTAATAAACCACCAGTCTCATTCAGTGAATTAAATAAATTCCCAGTGCCTGAATTGTAAAATTGAATGCCTAAAATTTCACTCATTTTGCTTCTTGTGTAAATACTTTATTTCGTACTTAGCAATTTCTTCGCAAAGTTAAGCTTTAATAGAGTTTTTTGAAAATTAGAATTGATTCAAAAACCTATAAAACTGACATTTAACGGATTAAAAGCTAATACTTTAATCTTTATTGTTAATTGCCTTTGTAATTAGGTTTTCTTTTCTCAAGAAAGGCTCTGATACCTTCTTTCTGATCTTCTGTAGAGAAAGTTAAATAATAGTTCTTTCTCTCAAAGGTTAATCCATCTGATAAGGTAGAATTAAAAGCTTTGTTGACAGATTCTTTTGCCAGTCGCACCGCCAATGGTGGTAATTCGGCAATTTTTCTTGCTATTTTTAAAGCACCTTCTAAATATTGATCTACCGGATATACATGATTAATCAGGTTGATTCTTAATGCTTCCTCAGCATCAACATAATCTCCTGTTAGTATAATCTCCATGGCTTTGGCCTTGCCAACAGCTCTTGGCATTCTCTGTGTTCCACCTGCTCCCGAACCAATACCTCTTCTGATCTCTGGTTGTCCGAATTTAGCGGTTTCAGATGCTACCACCATATCGCATAACATGGCTAATTCGCATCCGCCTCCAACTACCCATCCAGATACCGCAGCAATAAGTGGCTTCTTAAATCTGCCCATCTCATCCCAGATACTAAACTGGTCGATGATCAATAAATCTATCGTCTTGCTCGATGCTACTTCTTTTAAATCTGCTCCCACCGAAAAAGCTCTGTCGCTCCCGGTCAATATTACAGATTTAACTGAATTGTCTTTGTCCAGACTGGTTAATGCATCCCCCAGTTCTTCCATTAATGTAAGTGATAAGGCATTTAATACCTCCGGACGATTTAAGGTCACTAATGCAATCCCGTCTTCATAAGTTGGATCTACCTTAATGTACTTGTACTGCTTGTACTTGGCTGTTTTAACAACTTTAGCCTTTGCTAATCCTGTCATTTTGTGTTTTGTGTTTATGTTTGTTTAGAGTTCAGTTTAGTTGATCTCTCACGTCGTTCGCTTTATATGAATGAATACAAGTCTGCCTATTCTGCTTTCGCAAAATCATACAGATGGGCATAAAAGTGGGGTGCTTTTGTGTGTGTTCATCCGTGTTTGTTTCAATTTTTAGTGCTCTGAAGCTTGTGTTAGGACTTCAGCCAAAGTGTCTAGTATTTTTTACTTACTAACTTCGGTACTGCAATATTAGTTGAAAGCTTGCGTATTTCCAAAAAATATTTGTGGAAAAACAGTGGGTGAATCTCCTTTTTGTAAATTTAATTGCTGATAATTAAATAGTTAAAATTATACATTTTACGAATATTCTTGTTCGATTAGATCAATAGTTTTTGAAATAAATTATTTGTTCAAATTGGGTGTTTGCGTAAAAAAACTCTAAAAACTCAAATGACTGCTGAAAAAGGGAATGACCTTCTGAGCCAGTCTGCCTTCTTTCCCGGTTATTTTATCAATATGCCTGCCCTCATACTCTTCTTTGATATGCCTGATTTGCATGCTGTCCAACATGTGGCATAACTCTCTGCATGAACTTGGAATATGGGTGTAATCGTCGTTTTTACCCCAGTCTATCGCTAATCCGTTTAAATGTTTTAAGCCTTCTCCCGTATGATGAAGCATGTTGTTTACAAAATTAGCTTCCCATTTTCTTATTATACTGCTGTCTGCCTCAATGATTCCTGCCTTCGATTGTATTGGTAATCGGATGCCAAATGGGCGGTTTGATGACTCAGGACTAAATACACGGCCCATGGCGGCAAATGCATGTGCATACGGGTCCTCTATCAAAGCCTCCATCGTTTGAGCCTTTAAAGCAGTCTGAAATGAGGGATGTTTCGGATGGAAATCTGCTCCCCAGTTTAAAATACTCGGACTCATAGAATAAACCGAACCAAATACATCCGGAAATAACATCGCTACCTTTAATGCTCCCTGACCGCCCATGGAATGTCCGCATATGCCTCTGCTATTTTTGTTTGGAATCGTTCTGTAATGTGCATCCACATAAGCAACAACATCTTTTCCTATATAATCAGTCCATAAGCCATTGATGTCTGAATTGCTGTAAAAACTGCCACCGAATTTGTTGCTGCTGTTAGGTACCACTAATATAAAAGGCAATGTTGTTTTTTCTTTTATCGCTTCATCCAGTAGTTTATCTATATCCAGGAAAAAATAATCGTTCTGACTACCACCAAATCCATGCAAATAATAAACTACCGGATAGTGTTTTAAACTGCTGCTGTAATCGGGTGGTAAGTATATGAAAAGCTCGCGCATTGCCTCTTCTCCAGCTT
>JBJTNS010000149.1:0-9764 GCA_046074245.1 Chitinophagaceae bacterium
TAAATTTCAAAATTTTTCATTTATTTTTTTGACTCGATGTTGATCGTTTTTATCACCTGTTTTCAATTACTTTCTAACTGATGACTCTTACTCTCTTTATCTTTGCAATCTGTTTCAGAACGGGGGTGCAAAGGTAACATCTTTTTTCACATTTCCAAATAAAATTTTATAATTTTTTTAAAACTTTTTTTGAAGGTGTTTGTCTTATTTTTTATACAGTATCTCTCAGAACGGGAGTGCAAAGGTAATACTAATTCCCCCACTTCCAAATTTATTTTCAAAACTTCTTTAAATATTTTGTAATGTATTGATTACCAGTGTGTTAAATTTTGAGCGCTATCGACTTAACTCCCTTCTAATCACTTGTTTACATATTTAAGGTTTGTGAATATTATAAAATAATGCAATCAATTATAACTGCTTAATTCGCGTAAACCCTCGCTATCACTCAGTAAACTCCCCTTTTTACCCTATTCTACCACAAATCTATACGTCTCTCCCTTTTCTCCCCTTATTATATATATACCAGCCGTAAATTGTCGGATATCGATCTTCACTGCCTTCTCTCCTATCTTATACTCGCCCATTAACTGCCCTATACTATTATATATACTATATCTGCCTTCCCCTAACTGATCTACATATATATATGTACTCGCCGGATTCGGATACAATCTTATCTGTCCCGACCCTATCTCTGTTAGTCCTATATCCCTGCTGGCTCTTATTATAGTGGCATTCTTCGTGCGTATCGGTTCGTTCAGATCAAAATAAATCATCGCGTTGTTATAGATACTATCCCCTACCCTGATATCCGAACTGATGTTCGCGTCAAACTCTAAATACCCCTTACTGCCTTCTTCTGATAGACTCTTTGGCGCTAACATGATGTCCTCGAAGGTCCATGTTAAGACATTCCCATTAGAACTTACTTTGTAATCGTGACTGGCAGCATGCATCCTGAACTCATACACCGGTATCTTCACATTTAATGTGTCTACAACCCTCACTCTGTAAGCATAATCATTGCCTTCGTTCTGGAACTCGATGTGGTAACGCACTTTCTTTAAACTGCTAAACACCTTGCCCTCGGGTAAACAATACTTCATATTTGGGTCGTAACTATATGTGCACCTATGCACAATACTATCTCTGTTGCCCATAGTGTCCTCTCCAGCTATACTGCCTATAAAGACTTTGTGGCATACACGTTCGTTTAACTTAAAGTCGGCAAAAGGATATTTCATCTTTAAACTTACAGTAACAGCACCTGCTGATGGCAAATTAAGCTGATAATACAATCTGTTACCTGTTCTGGAGCTGTAGGCGGGACTGCTGTTAAGGAGTTCTGTTTTTTCTGCCAGATCAATATAGAAACTCACATTACTAATGGTGGTAGTATTACAATCCTCGCGATACACAACAAACTGAGAGGTGAATTCGCTGTCTATTCTTCTTGGACCTGATGGGAATGAACGGATCTTAATATTCTTGTATCCGTTAGTTTTAGCGTTGTAGGCAAAATCAATCGTATCCCTGTTCCTTACCGACAAAAAGGTTTTGCCGCAAATGCCTGCGCTGTACTGCAAACTGTAACATGAATCTAACTTTATACCGTCCACTGGTCTGAAGCAGATATCCTGATTGTCTAATGGATAATAGATGGCTTCTCCACTGACAGCATCGGTCAATATAGCTGCATCGCCATACATAGAAGGCACATACAAACGCAGTGGTGTATCGCCCTGGTCTTTCTTATTGTTCCTGTTATGATCTAAATACGCTCTCACTAAAAGGGTATCTCTGCCCTGCATCTGCAATTTATTTACATCGAGCTCGGCTATACCATGACAATTAACTTTATTAAACAATATGTCTCTCTCTTTATAAAAATAGACCTTGTTTTTTGCAAACACAAATCTGGATGCTATACTATCCACCAGGCCCAGGCGGGCATTGATCTCTAATAGCTTCATATTCGTAAACGACCATAGTGCACTTTCAGACCGATCGCCTGCGCGCTCGCTGATTAATATCCTGTTCCCCCAGGTATTTAAAACTGGTCTGTCGAAGTTTGTTGTTACTGAATCAATTTTAGTTCCTCCATATATCTTACTGATGGTACTCTGACCTTCTGTGACATACAGATAAGTGCCATGCCCCGTCATCCCTCTGATAGTATTGCTGACTTTATAGGGACTAGTATAGTAACGCGACCAGTTGCCGGCACTGTAAAAATAGATGCTGTTATTGGCGCTCACCACCAGTGTATCTCCTTTCATGGCCAGATGGTACTCTGGTGATTCAACATTAAATCCCATTGAAACCAGTCCGTTGCTGTTCACCTGGTACACCTTACTCTTAGGATAACCAATTACACTATCTATAGTCGTTACCAGATACACTACATTCTTAAACTGATACAATCTGACATTCTCCCATTTAGCATTTACTAAATTATTGTCCAGAAAAACGCCAATCCTGTTCCAGGTGCTTCCATTTACCGTATAAATAGCAAATTTGCCAGTGTCATTTACACCCGCCACAACCATCCGATTATTGGACAAGAAATGACAATCTGGAATTAGAAACTGAGGATTCAGCATCTTCTTTACACTTGGAAGTGTTGTCCATTGTTTTGTTGAAGGCGACCAGCGCTGCATGATACATGTATCTGCATAGGTATACCTAAGTGTGTATATCTGACCGCCCGTATCCGCTGCAGCGCAATCAACAGTAAGTCCCGTTCCATTGTCCATTGGAATTACCTGTGCTTTTAAAAACCCACTTATTAACAGTAATAATAGTAATAGAATTGATTGCTTCATTATTTCAGTATTTTATATCTTAAGTTTAGAGCTAGTCCCTGACTAAGCATCTGACTTTTCAAATCGCCATAGCCCATATCGTATTGCAGATTCATGGATTGAAATCCAGCTTCTGCACTTAACCACCAGTTGCCATACAACCTTCTGCTATAGCCTAAACTGGCATTGAGTCCGAAACTCAGTGGATTCTTCACCATATCTCCAGCCTGCTTATAAGACAATTCATTTAAAGAGAACCCAGACCCTGTACTTCCTACCAAGGCCGAGAGATTGACACCTGCTCCCATTAATAATTCAGAATTCTTATTAATAGGCCAGCTATAATTAATCACTAAAGGCAAAGACAGAAAACTATAAGTCTGATTTTCTCTGACATTTATAATTAATGGATTGGAAGAATCTGGCACCGTGATATAACTTATAATGGTATTATCAGGCATACGAATAGGTATCTCTCTGAGCTTATATGAAAAATTTACCCGATTATCGACTCTCTTATAATGTAAGCCTGTATTAAAACGCAGATTTACTTTTTGTGAAAGCGCCCATTCAAAATTGAAATTGAAAAACATGGCAGACTGATTCTCGTTAGACATCTTAAAAATATTTCTTGAATCTTTGTGCAAACTCTCTTCATTGCTTACACCCGTTACTTTACTTGTAACGCCAGCAATACCGGCACTGCCTCCTATCACAAACTTCAGTTTAGTTTTTTCTCTGGTAGAATCATCCTTCCGCGACTTTTTATTGGTGTCGTCTATCTTTGTCAATGTCTTTGACGGATCTTCTGTTTTATCTGACTCCGGATTTTCCACTTCTGTCTTTTTATCTTCTATCGGCTCTTCCTTTTTATCCAGAATCTCTTCAGCTGGAACTGTTAATTGCGGAATTTCAATCCTCATTTTATTACCTTCACCATTTTCGGCCATTTGGAACGGTGGTATTTCAGGACCTGATTTTACAGGCTCATAACCAGATGCAATATCTTTGCCTGGGCCTGATCTGAATGATCCGTTCTTTATTGTCTTTCTTCCAGATGAAATCTGACTTGTATGATGCTCAAACCCTTTTGTAACTTTTACCGTATTGAAGTCATTATCTACAGAAGGCTCAGTTTTAGCAAGTGCTTCGGTATCTGTATTTACTTTGGGACTTATCACTGCTGACTCAGACGCATGGGAGTTCGTCTGTTCAGAGGCATTTTTTACAGTCGCCGCAATAGTGCATTTTCTGCTTTCCAGATACATGCCTATCAGGCCAGCACCAAGTGCTACACCAAAAAACAATAATAACCAAGGCAGGAAGCGACGTTTCTTTTTTTCTTCCAGTTCCACACGCAACCGCTCCCATTGGCTGTCGTGCAGTGGTTCATGATGCTCATACAAAGCATCCTTCAATGCTGTATTGAGCTTATTGTTTGATTTCATTTTTCTTTAATTGTGTTTTTACCAATTCTGCCAGAGCTTTTTTGGCTCTGCTATATTGTGCTCGTGAAGCTTCTTCACTGATTTGTAATCTTTCTGCTATTTCTCTGTGGCTCATATCATCAACAACGAACATATTAATGATGATTTGCTGATTGACACTGAGTTTTCCCAATAAGCTCATCGCTACTTCGGCTTCAAAAGATACCTCCTCTTCAGTATCGGTTTCCTGAATATCTAATGCATAATCAGAAATATGTTCCACCATTAAAGCACTTTTCTTTTTTCTCAGAAAATCCAATGCGGTGTTAACCCCAACCCTGCTGATCCATGTTTTTAATGAGCTGCCGCCTTTGAAAGTCTGAATAGAACGGTACACTTTCATCATGGCATCATGAAAGATTTCCTCGGCATCTTCGCGATTGCCGGCATATCTTAAACTGAGGCCCATCAGCACAGGACCATAGACATCGTACAAATGCTTCTGAGCCTTTATATCATTTTTAATGCATTTCGCTATCAGTGTTTTTTCATCCAAAGAGTATCAGTATTTAGTTGTATAGACGAAAGTATGTAAAAAATGTGACAGATTCTTCCAGATTTTATTCATCGTATATAAATCTTATACTAAAATCAGCATAAATTGCATTCTATATTATATGTCCCCTTTCCGTCTGATCGTCATTTTTAGTTTCATCTGCCACTCGGCGATGTCTCAAACCACTGTGGTAAAAGATTCATGTACTGGCAATTTAACAAGCTATAGCCGCATCAACGATTCTTTATATGCCGTTGATGTTTATTTCAGAAATCAGCCCATCTTTAAAGGATATCTGTACTTCCCTAGTCTTGACGAACATTACGACCCATCAAATACCGATCACTACGACGAGGAATACAACAGAACAACGCAGACCGGCAGATGCACAACCTGGTTAAACAATGGTTCTCTTAGCAGTATCGCCCATTATCAACCATTAAAAAAGGAAACCGAAAAATGGACCTATGCCGGAAAAACATTAGAAAAACATGAACTATACCGAACATCTTATTATTTAGTTGAGCAATATGACGCCAATGGTAAATTATTATCTTCCAGTCTCAACGATTACCGCAGTGGCTATGGCAAACGCACTATTATAGAACGCATCAATGGCAAACTAGAAAAATCCATTTTTATCGAAGACCCCAGCAATGGCAATTTTTACCCTAAAAATGGTGTTGTTAAAACCTATTCAAGTGCCGGCGCAATTGTTAAAGAAGACTATTACTTTAAGAAATCTTCCAGAATATGGAAGTCTGTTTACTACGATGAGGAAAACATCCATATTTACGAAACGGATGAAGAAGGCAATGAAATATTTGTAGAAACCAAAGACAAAATAAGTCATAAAACCACTTACCTCAGAAAAACCCAGATACTAAAAGACGCAAATGGATTTGTTTATGATTATATAAAATGGGAAGAATATGATACCAAAGACACCAGTCTCATCATCAGGCGCTCTCTGAAAGATTCAAGTATTTATGCCTTCAGGTACCACAACGACTATAAAATCTGGTTTAAAAACGGACTTTTCTGTGCGGATGTTTTTTTTCGTGACACATTTGACCCATACGATCTTTTGGAGTATCGTCAGAAAGGCAAACACTTGTTTGTAAAAGCCTGGAAAAATGGTGATGTAAAATTGATTCGACATGTTGCCTATCCAGATTTCCAGTCCAATTTTCAATATTTCCCTAACTCCATTAAAGAATTTGAATACCGTCTCTCCTATTTTGATTACACATTTTCTGAGTACACTTTTAAATATCAAATAGAAGACCCGGATGAGGAAGAAAGCGACGAAACCCACTATCTCTGCCATTTCACCGATAGCTTCTTCAACAACAACAAACTTACAGAATTACACTTTTTCCATGACGACACGACCATCTACTATACCTTTAAAAACGGCATAAAAAAACTGGCCTTTCATTCACATTATTTAAAACCCATCAAAGACATTAATCAATGCGCCACTGGCATGAAAAACCATAAAGGAGAGTGGACCATCCCGGCGCGCTTTGATGAAATCAGACCCATATTCCGGGATACTTCACTTTTATATTTTTGCCTGGCCGGCGATTATACCAGTGTTTACACCTGGGATGGCAGATTGGTTTTAGCTCCCGTCAAAGATATGATAGTACCCGGTCAGTATGATGGCTCTTACGATTATATCTGGAAACTCAGCAAAAGCCTGACAGACTCTTTGCATCTAAGCAGCAATATTATTCTTCAGATCAGAAATGAATTCACCAGAAAGCATCAGTTCATCAATCTTAAAAACGAATTGCTGATGAGTTTACCATACCGAATGTATGTAGAGTCTGATTTCAGAGAAGACGGTTTGGATAATATGCTATTTAACCTTTCGGATTCTCTGGGCCGGTCTGGTTTTATCGATTTAAAAGGTCAGTATTTCCCATGCATTTACTCTTTACTGGACCCTCTGAAAAACGGCGACAGGCTGATGCGACTTGACAGCAGTAAAGACATCTATATTATTACACCCGAACATCAGATACTAAACATCCCTCCCTTTGCTGATTACATGAGAGTAAAAAACAACGACTCTTTAATTGTCATTATGTGGCATGATAGTTCTTTTAGCATCTATAATATTTATAATAGACAGGCTCCGGTTGAGAATCATCACTATAAAATGTTTACCAGAGAAGATTATAACGGACTTTATCATGCCAATTATAAAGGCAAATCTGGTATCATCGATCGCTATCTTCAAACTGTCATCCCTTTTAAGTACACACATATTTACATCACAGGGCAAGATTACTATATGTGCCGGAATGCAGATACCACCGATTTCTACACTCCTTTCGGAAAACTGGCCCATCAAATTGTTTGTGATTCTATCTATCACCGGTACAATTATGATTTCGACTATCATGGATATCCTTTCCAGGTTAATAATTACTACTATAGAACAGGCAGATACAATAGTTCGTACTGGCTGAGCTTTTCTAAAAACGGAAAATTTGGCTTAATCAATATGGGAGGTAAAATTCTTAGCGATAAGTTATACGACAAAATCGCCACTTCCACTTTTGCCAGTTATTTTATATTCTTCCAGGGATCTACTATATCATCCGGAAGTCTGGAGGCTGATACCATCCTGATTAAAAACCATTTCCCAGCTGAAACCTATTTATATTATGAGAATATTATCAATTCAGCAGATAACGGCATCATTAACTATAAAGGTGAGACCATAGTTACAGAAATAAATTCGGTTAACACCCCTGTTAGTCGTTATGGCAATGCCAGTGTTATTAAAAACGACAAATTGTATGGCATCATCAATATTATGGGCGAATGGGTTTTAAAAACAGACCGCTATCAGAGATGCGACATCAGTCAGCGTGGTGGCACCGCCTACGTTACCAACAACGAGGGAAAAGCAGGGGTAATAGATTGTTCAGGAAAAGAAATTGTTGAGCCCTTGCATCAGGTGATTTCTTACGAACCCAGATACGATATCTTATGGCATACCGATCTATTAAATCCTGCCAGTTCATTTAGCCGATGGGACATTCATAATATCTGGAAAATCAGCAAGCAGGATAAAACTTTAAATGACACACTGGATTATCCAACAGAATTTGTCAATGGCTTTACCCTGGTAAAAAACCGCTATAATTTCTTAGGCATTATAGATTCGGCATTAAACGTTCACCATGGATTCAGATTCAAATCTTACAACAATATCCATTACAATCAACATTACATCTTTAAAGATAGCACTGGCTGGTCGTGGTTAATGGATAAGAATTTTCAGAAAATAAAGATTTTCAAATCAGACAAAGCAAATTTATTGAATGATTCTGTCATGATGGTGTTTAACGGCAATATGTCTTACACCATGAAATTTTCGGGAGAAGTGATTGATTCATCAATTAATTTTTTTACTGAGTTTCCAAAATCTACCTTCAGTACCTACTGGAATGATGAAGACAATCTTGAAGACCGTCTTTCGGATATGGAGGAAGAATATTATGAGGATAGAGAGGAGACCGAAGAAACGGAGAGAGTATCTGATGAAACCAGTATGCAGGACACCTGCAGCGATGCACAGATAAATTTTATAAAGATCGTCAATTTATATATGGATGCCTATGAAAGTGAATCCTACTATATGTCTCCTATCTTTCCAATGCCAGATGTCAATTACAACGATAATTACTATGTTGATTATCCGGTAGTGAACAACGGCGTAGCCTTCAACTATAACATCTTAGGATTTGGAACTTTCGCCGAGTATGAGCCATGGCGCATGAGTTTGAGTCAGCTCCAGAACTACCCCAGTTTATATATAGACGGGCATTCCGGTCGCCTGTTAAACTATATTTATAATATGGGGCGCGATTACAACAACGACCTTTACACCAATTTTTATTTCAGCGACAATAACATCATTTATGAATTTAATTTAAGCGATTTAATAGACCCTTCTAAAAGCACTGAATTTAACAATCTGGTCATAAAAACTCTGGAGCGACTGGAATTACAGCATATTCCTTGTTATAAATCACCCGATTTCATTGCCTTACTCAACGACAAGATGAAAGCCAGTAAGGATGGCATAGAATTGAAAGTCGAGTCAGACATCAGCATTCAAATATCGTACGAAGAATTAAAACCGATGATGAGAGAGTTTTGGAAAGAGAAGTTGATGGAGTGAAGGAATTACCTCCCCAGCATGCGCTCGACATACTTACCGATAATATCAAATTCTATATGAACCACATCCCCGGGTTGTAAAAATTTGAAAACGGTATGTTCGTAGGTATATGGGATAATCGCCACAGAAAATCTGCCTTCTTCGCTGTCGACTACCGTTAAACTGGTGCCGTTAACAGTGATTGACCCTTTTTTTACAGTGACACCCGCATTATTATAAGTGAAAAAATATTTCCAACTACCGTTTTCATCCGAAACAGATTCGCATACCGCTGTGCAATCAACATGCCCCTGAACAATATGGCCATCAAATCTGCCATTGGCGGGCATGCAACGCTCCAGATTCACAAAATTCCCAACCTGTAAATTTCCGAGATTGGTTAAACTCATGGTCTCTTTAATGGCAGTTACCACATGTTCCTGATCATTAACATCAACAACCGTCAGGCAAACACCATTGTGTGCAACACTCTGGTCGATTTTTAGTTCGTGCCCTATTGGCGACTTAATAGTAAAATGCACATTGGTGTTTTCTGGCCTTATAGCCACAACTTCACCCATGCATTCAATGATTCCTGTAAACACGATGCGAAGGTAATAGATAAGATTATAACTTGACTAAATTCAAACATTGAATTTATTGTATAGATTCGAGAAATTTGGCTTATTCCATTTACTCGTTCTAACCCTTTTTCCATTCCATTGAAAAGACCGCATTTGAACCCCCTATTAGAAAGATGAAAAAAATATCGAATTTTAGGTATAAAA
>JBJTNS010000150.1:0-4021 GCA_046074245.1 Chitinophagaceae bacterium
TTAAAACTTCCGTATCGGAGGTATTAGCGATTCTGTAGATCATGATCAGGATGGCCAGACCAACGGCAACTTCTGCTGCGGCAACTGCCATGATGAAGAAAACAAACACCTGAGCACTGTTATCGCCCATATAGCTTGAGAAAGCTACCAGAAGTAGGTTAACGGCATTAAGCATCAGTTCAATGCACATAAACATGATAATGGCATTGCGTCTAATCATTACACCCAGGGCGCCGATGCTAAACATAGCGGCACTAAGCATGATGTAATACGAAAGCGGAATACCGGATATTGATTGTATAAATTGCATTATTGTAAATTCTTTTTAGATAAATAAACAGCGCCCACCATGGCAGATAAAAACAGGATAGAGGATACTTCGAAAGGCAGTAAAAACTGTCCGAACAATACTTTACCAAGAGCCTCTACAGTGCCAATTCCAGTGGTATTAACGAGTTCAGGCATATGTACTTCAGCACCTTTTACAGCGCCAACCAGAGTGGTTAACATCAGGCCAATGGCAACAATGGCGATCACTCTGATATAGGTTTTCTTTTTAGGTTCAGCCTCCTGATTGAGGTTCAGCATCATGATGACATAGAGGAACAAGACCATGATGGCACCTGCGTATACGATGATGTGGACTGCCGCCAGAAACTGGGCGCTAAGAAGGATATAATGTCCTGCGATGGCAAAGAAAGTGACAATTAAAAACAGTACACTGTAAACGGGGTTTCTGGAGAATACCACCATCAGGGCACTCATGAGTGCTAAGAAGGAAAGGAACCAGAAAATATATTGTGTGATGCTCATTGATGTGATGTCTTGTTACGTTAAGTGAATTACAGATTAATGGTGTTTTGCTTTTGGTAAAACTTTGTCTAAGAAGGTTCTGTTATGTTTGTGTTTCTTGTCGTTTTTGAAAGCCAGTACAGCAGGTGTCTGACGTTTTGAAACATCTACAGGCTGGTCTTTAGGTTCAACCAGTTTATCTTTTCCATAAATGAAACTATCTCTTTCAAAAGTACTGGGAACAATTCTGTCGGTTAAGAAAATAGCTTCTTTCGGACATGCTTCTTCGCATAAACCGCAGAAGATGCAGCGCAGCATGTTGATCTCATATTTAGAAGCGTATTTTTCTTCTCTGTAGAGTGATTCTTCTCCTTTTTGTCTTTCAGCAGCGGTCATTGTAATCGCTTCTGCCGGACAAGACACAGCGCATAAGCCGCAGGCTGTGCAGCGTTCAGCGCCTGCTTCGTCGCGTTTAAGGACGTGCTGACCTCTGTAGACTGGCGCAAATTCGCGCGTTTGCTCAGGGTATTTCACCGTTGCTTTGCGCATAAAAATATGTTTAAAGGTGATAGCCATACCACTTAAGATAGCTGGGAAATAGGCGCGTTCGAGCCATGTCATTTCCCTTTTCACCACTTGTTTACTTCTGTTTGTTAACATTGTTTTTAAAGTTTGATACTTTTATTTTTTAAACACTTATAATTTTCCCATTGCCCACATCACGATTCCAGTAACAAAAATATTGGCCAGTGATAATGGTAATAAAACTTTCCAACCGAGGTTCATCAGCTGATCGTATCTGAATCTCGGAATGGTCCATCTCACCCACATGAATAAGAAGATAAAGAAGATCACTTTACCAAAGAATACAAATACCTGAAGGATACTAAGAGCATTAGTGCTCATTCCAATCGCCTCTGCCAGTTCGTGCTGGAACGGGAAGTTATATCCACCGAAGTAGAAGCTGGCAATAACTGCCGAAGAGATGAACATATTGATATATTCAGCAAACAGGTAGAAGCCAAGTTTCATGGATGAGTATTCGGTATGATAACCACCGATTAATTCGGTTTCACATTCTGGCAAATCGAATGGAGCTCTGTTAGTTTCAGCGAAGGCGCAGATGATAAAGATGACAAATCCAACAGGCTGATATACCACATTAGCAAATCCAGCATCCTGCTGAAGCACGATTTCTTTCAAACTTAATGTACCAGTAGTCATTACCAGAGCGATGATGGCAAAGCCCATGGCGATTTCGTAACTGATCATTTGTGAAGAAGCACGGATAGCGCCAAGCAGAGAGAATTTGTTGTTAGAAGCCCAGCCTCCGATCATGATGCCATATACGCCTAAAGACACCACACCAAAAAGGTAAAGGATGCCAATGTTCAGGTCGGTAATCTGTAAATCAAAAGTTGTTTCACCAATGGTAATCGGTCCGCCCCACGGAATAACCACACCAGTCATAGTAGCAGTGAGCATGGCAATACATGGTCCGAGGATAAAGAGCCATTTATTGGAAACAGAAGGAATAATTTCTTCCTTCATAAACATTTTTACAGCATCTGCCAGAGGTTGAAGTAAGCCCATCGGTCCCGCACGATCTGGTCCGACACGATCTTGCATAATAGCAGCCACTTTTCTTTCAGCATAGGTTGAGTAGGTTGCAATCAGAAGTGTGATAGCAAACACAATCAGAACAATTATCGCTTTTATGATCAAAGGATCCATAGTATCTTGAGTATTATTGGTTATTTGGGTCTAATGGTCCGTCACCTAATTCTGCTTTTACGCCATGTGGTTTAGAGCCCATCATTTTAATGGTAGTTTTCTGAATATTTTTCAGGGTATCGTAGTGGTTGGCAGAGATAA
Organism: Chitinophagaceae bacterium; assembly: GCA_046074245.1. Taxonomy (GTDB): domain Bacteria; phylum Bacteroidota; class Bacteroidia; order NS11-12g; family UBA955; genus JABMMZ01. The sequence continues at coordinate 2,668 of JBJTNS010000150.1, forward strand.
CAGAGTGTCTGTTAATTTTAGCCGGACCTTCGATTGTCCAGTCGCTTAAGTTTTTCTTATCGTAGCGGCATTCGTTACAGATCCATGCAGTGCTGCCATCTTCGTTGTCCATTACTTCACCGAATTCGTCTTTACGGGCAGTAACGCGAAGTACTTCTTCGCCCTGGTTCCAGAGTCTTACTTTACCACAGCATTTATCACAGTTTCTGTGAGCATCAACCGGGTTAGTATACCATACTCTGCTTTTAAATCGGAAGGTTTTATCGGTAAGAGCACCAACCGGGCAAACATCAATCATGTTTCCAGAGAAATCGTTATCAATAGCTTTTTCAATATAGGTAGAGATTTCTGCAGCTTCACCGCGGTTAATAACACCATGACATCTGCCGTCGGTTAACTGGTCGGCTACTTTCACACATCTGTAACAGAGGATACAGCGGTTCATGTGCAATTTAATTTTATCGCCGATATCGGTAGGTTCATATTCACGTTTATCGAAATCGTAGCGGGTTTCCGCTTTACCGTTTTCGTAACTTAAATCTTGCAGGTGGCACTCACCAGCCTGGTCACACACAGGGCAATCAAGCGGGTGGTTCAAGAGCAGAAATTCTACGACACCAGCGCGTGCTTCAAGGTTTTCAGGAGAAGTAATATTTCTCACCACCATACCATCCATCACGGTAGTGCGGCAGCTGGCGACAGGTTTAGGCATTGGACGAGGATCTTTGGCAGAGCCTTGTTCTACTTTTACGATACAGGTTCTGCAATAGCCGCCACTGGTTTTAAGTTTGCTGTGGTAGCACATAGCAGGTGGAACAATATCGCCACCGATCATACGGGCGGCCTGTAATATGGTTGTTCCCTCTGGAACTTCAACTGGAATATCGTCGATTGTAACTTTTAACATGGTGATTGTTTAATCGTTTTTTATGTTTATTTAGTTTTGTAACCTGTAATAATGTTTGATGTCTTTGATGCTATCAGGATTGGTAACATAGGCTTCGAACTCAGGGCGGAAATGTCTGATAGCAGCAGCAACAGGCCACGCAGCAGCTTCGCCAAGCGGACAGATGGTTTTGCCTTCAATTTTACTTTGAATGTCCCAAAGCAGGTCGATGTCTGCCAGAGTACCTTTACCATCCAGAATTTTCTTAAGGATACGTTCCATCCAGCCGGTACCTTCGCGGCACGGACTACATTGACCGCAGCTTTCGTGGTGGTAGAATCTTGAGAAAGTATACAGGTTTTTAACGATGCTGGTATCTTCGTCCATCACAATAAAACCACCAGAACCCAGCATAGTACCGGTAGCAAATCCACCATCGCCTAAGCTTTCGTAGCTCATTAAACGCGG
>JBJTNS010000151.1:0-9306 GCA_046074245.1 Chitinophagaceae bacterium
ATTACATTAAAAGTCTGGAGACAGAAAAATACCAATACTAGTGGTCAGTTTGAAACTTACAAATTAGACCATGTTTCAGAAGATATGTCTTTCCTGGAAATGTTCGATGTGCTTAATGAGCAGTTGATCAATGAAGGTAAAGAGCCAGTGGTGTTCGATCACGATTGCCGTGAAGGTATTTGTGGTATGTGCAGTATGTACATCAATGGCCGCCCGCATGGTCCGAAGCACGGTGTTACCACCTGCCAGTTGCATATGCGTTCTTTCAAAGATGGCGATATCATTGTCGTAGAACCATGGAGAGCTGCTGCTTTCCCAGTTCTGAAAGATTTGTCTGTTGACAGATCTTCATTTGATAGAATTATGTCAGCTGGTGGTTTCGTTAGTGTTAACGCCGGGAATGCTCAGGATGCCAACAACCTGCCAATTGGTAAGGAAGTAGCAGACGAAGCCTTTATGAGTGCAGCTTGTATCGGTTGTGGTGCATGTGTAGCAGCTTGTAAAAATGCCAGTGCTATGCTGTTCGTTTCTGCGAAGGTATCACAGTTGGCACTATTGCCACAAGGTCAACCTGAAGCAAAGCGCAGAGCCATTGCTATGGTTAATCAAATGGATGCAGAAGGTTTTGGTGCTTGTACAAATACAGGCGCATGCTCGGCTGAATGTCCAAAAGAAATCAGCTTAAGCAATATTGCCCGTCTCAACAGAGAATATTTGTCAGCCAGCTTTACAGCTCAGGTAGACTAAGGTAAAAATATTTAGAACAGGTAAAGGGGAATCTTCTGATTCCCCTTTTTTTATTGTTAGACAGAAAAAAGGATTGTAATTTTACCGATATGAAACAGTTGTTCACCTTGCTGCTTTGTTCATTTGCAGGACTATTGCCGGCTCAGAATAATTACACTCAATATGTTAATCCAATGGTTGGTACTGGTGGTCATGGTCACACATTTCCCGGTGCAACCTTACCTTTCGGAATGGTTCAGCTCAGTCCGGATACCCGCATAGACGGCTCATGGGATGGATGCAGTGGTTATCATCACAGTGATTCGATTGTTTATGGTTTTTCACATACTCACCTTAGCGGTACAGGTTGTAGTGATTATGGAGATATAAGTTTTATGCCTACTTTCTCGGCTTTTCCGGTCAGAACCTATGTGCCCTCTGGCAATGCGAATATTAAGTATTCTCATCAGACTGAGAAAGCCATTCCGGGATATTACACATTGCAGCTCAGCAATGGAATATTAGTTGAGTTAAGTGCCACCACCAGGGTAGGGTTTCAAAAATACACCTATCCCAGCGAAGGATTTTCGTGGATCACATTAAATCTGAACCACAGAGATAAGTTATTAGAAGGATTGATTACTGAAATTGATGAGCAGACATTTTCGGGCTTCAGGCGCTCCAGAGCCTGGGCAGAGGATCAGCTTGTATACTTCTATTCCAGTATCAGCAAGAAAGCAGAGCAAATTATTGTGGTTAGGGATTCTATTGGTAATTATCGGATGCATCTGGGCTACAGAGTAAAATCAGGTGAATCAATTCTGATAAAAACTGCCATTTCTTCAGTGGATGAAAAGGGAGCTAAGGCTAATATGGATGCAGAATTAGCGCACTGGAATTTTGATAAAGTTAAGAAAGATGCTGACAAAGCCTGGAACACCGAATTAAATCGCATTAAAGCATACGGCGGTACTCTTAAAGAAAAGCAGAACTTCTACACCTCGTTATACCATTGCATGATACATCCCAATATCATGAACGATGTGGATGGTCAGTACCGCGGACGGGATAAAAAGGTACATAAGGCTGAAGGATTTAACTATTACACAGTTTTCTCTTTATGGGATACTTACAGAGCGTTGCATCCATTGTTAAACCTGATTGATAAGAAACGGTCACATGATTTTATGATGACATTTAAGGTTCAATACGAGCAAAGCGGACGATTGCCGATGTGGGAGTTGTGGGGCAATGAAACCAATTGTATGATAGGATTTCATAGTGTCAGTGTGATATGGAATGCCTACTTAAGGGGTGTTATTTCCCGCAAGGAACTTGAGAGTTTGTACCCTGCAGTTTATGCAGAAGCCATGAGTGCACGTTCGGGTCTGGATAAATACAGGGTTAAAGGATTTCTCTCAGCTGAAGATGAAAGTGAAAGTGTGTCAAAAACTCTCGAGTACAGTTTCAATATGCATTGTGTTTCTTTAATTGCTGCATGCGTGGGTAAAGAAGCGGAGAGCGATACATTTAATGCATATGCCAGTGCATGGCGAAATGTTCGCAATGTGCAGACAGGCTTTATGACCCCGAGAGTGAATGGAGGATGGTTAACGGATTTTGATCCTAAACAGGTCAATAACCACTTTACCGAAGCCAATGCCTGGCAATATACCTTTGCTGTACAGCATGATTTAAAGTCAATTAGTAATCCGTATTTGCTTTCAAAGTTATTTAACACAGACTCGAAGACCACTGGCAGAGAGCAGGCAGATATAACAGGCTTAATAGGGCAATATGCCCATGGTAATGAGCCTAGCCATCATTTTGCATATTTGTTTAATAATATCGATTCAAGTTCTAAATATGTAAAACAAATATGTGATAATTTTTACCAGCCAGTAGCAGATGGACTTTGTGGTAACGAAGATTGTGGTCAGATGAGTGCTTGGTATGTTTTTAGTGCCATGGGTATATATCCGGCTGATCCATCACAGGCCAGAATGGTATTTGGTCATATGCTTTTTGACAGTGTACGGTTTAATATGGGGAATACGACTGCAGCCATATACAGGGATTCATTTGGACGAAGACCGCTCAACTATCGCAAAAGTAATCACATTGTATTTCTTGGGTTTGCTAATGAATATTATTATGGTTACGATGTGATAAAAAATTATGAAGAAGGATTAATGAAAGAACCCTTATTATCTGCTCCTGTTATTAATGGAAGATCAGAGGTTTTCAGGGATAGTATGCTTGTCAGTATCAGCAGTAATAATATCAACACAGGAGGTAGAATTTATTACACACTGGATGGTTCTGATCCTACAGAGAATTCACTTCTTTTTAAGAGGGGAAGGACTATAAGAATTAGTCAATCATGTTTACTAAAAGCAGTTGAAGTTAGCGAGTCAGGGAAGTACAGTCCCGTTGCTATTGCTCAGTTTAGCAGGATAGACAACAATTATTCTGTTCAGCTTAATTGCGAGTATAATAAGCAATACACAGCAGGTGGTTCAGAAGGATTAGTAGATGGGTTAAAAGGCGATATTGACTGGAGGAAGGGGCGTTGGCAAGGGTATCAGGGTCAGGATTTCGAGGCCATTATTGATCTAAAAAAAACCATGTATTTTGACACAATTTCAATCGGGTTTTTAGAAGACAGGAGATCCTGGATTTTTCTTCCATCATTTGTCGAGGTATTTGGATCATTTGATGGGGTGACGTATGAGTCAATCAGTGCGGGTGATTTTACAAATTCGTATTCAAGGGACATGACTTTGAGCCGGGAACCTATGGAATTTACTTTTGAGTTAGGATACAGATGCAGGTACATTAAGGTAGTCGCTAAGAATTTCGGAAAATTGCCAGACTGGCATCCTGGAGCAGGCGGGGAGAGTTTTATTTTTGTTGATGAGATAGAGATACACTAAGAGGTGTTGATGCCAATCAGTTATCGATTGGTCGATTTTCGAGAGAACATATTAATTCGTCACAGATATTTGCACCATGATTAATGACCACGAAATAGATTATCGCATTTTAGGAGAAGAAATGCAATGTGTCGAAATTGAACTAGACCCACAGGAGACAGCTATCGCCGAGAGTGGTAGTTTCATGATGATGGATCAGGATATTCAAATGGAAACCATTTTTGGTGATGGGTCTAGGCAGAGTGCCAGTTCCGGTATTTTTGGAAAACTGATGTCTGCTGGTAAGCGTTTATTAACAGGTGAAAGTTTGTTTATGACAGCATACACTAATCTGGGTTATCAAAAGAAGAAAGTCACTTTTGCCGCACCATATCCGGGCAAGATCATTGCGATGGATTTGTATCGACATAATGGCAAAATTATTTGTCAGAAAGACGCTTTTTTGTGTGCGGCAAAAGGCGTGCAGGTAGGGATAGAATTTCAGAGAAAGTTAGGCACTGGATTATTTGGAGGGGAAGGCTTTATCATGCAGAAACTGGAAGGGGATGGTATGGCATTTGTGCATGCTGGTGGTCATGTAATTGAGCGCGAACTTCAGGCTGGAGAGCTACTCAAAATTGACACAGGTTGCATTGTGGCTTTTACCCAAACGGTTACTTACGATATTCAATTTGTAGGTGGTATTAAGAATACTATATTTGGTGGTGAAGGGTTGTTTTTCGCAACTTTACAAGGTCCGGGTAAAGTTTGGATACAGAGTTTACCTATAAGCAGATTAGCATCAAGGGTCTTAGCCTATGGGTATGGAAACCGCAAAGAAGAAGGTTCGATTCTTGGTGGGTTAGGAAATTTGCTGGATGGAGACGGAAGGTAATTATCTTCTGTTATAAATTCTTAGATTTGCTAGTCATGACAAAAAAGGAAAAGGTTAAGTTTATTTTAGAAACTCTGGAAAGGCTCTATCCAGAGGTTCCGATCCCTTTAGACCACAAAGACGCTTACACATTATTGATTGCAGTTTTATTATCAGCGCAGTGTACAGACGCCAGAGTGAACACCATTACTCCGCTATTGTTTGCCGCGGCCGACAATCCTAAAGACATGGTGAAATTAAGCATTGATCAGATCAGAGAAATTATCAAACCTTGTGGTTTATCACCGGCAAAATCAAAAGCCATTCACGGTCTGAGTGTGATCCTCAACGAGCAATACGGCGGTCGGGTGCCAGATACTTTTGAAGCGCTTGAAGCCTTGCCGGGAGTGGGTCATAAAACGGCCTCAGTGGTGATGTCTCAGGCATTTGGTTATCCGGCGTTTCCGGTAGATACGCACATTCACCGACTGGCGGCGAGGTGGAAATTAAGTTCCGGAAAAAACGTTGAGCAGACGGAAAAGGATTTAAAGGGTTTAATTCCGAAGGAGTTGTGGAACAAGGCCCATTTACAGATTATATTTTATGGACGCGAGTTTTGTCCGGCGAGGGGGCACGATGTATTAAAATGTCCTATATGCAGCACCTTCCAGGTCTAAGACCTGGAAGGTGGGCAAATTTTTAAAAATTCATTTGAATAAATTGCATTCTCAAAATAAAAAATTACAATAATTTTTTATTAAAGCTTTAAAAATCAACTACTTATTATTTATTTAAGACTGATAACTGTATTCGTTTGATAGTCAGATTTTTACAATTATTTTGGTTATTTTTTAATCAATAGTTAAAAGTATTTAAACATTTGGTATTCTTTAGTTTATGAATATTTTTTTTTCAAATTTTTCAAATTTAGTTTTTTTCTGATTTTTGATTTGTTTGTTGAGTTATAGCGCTAATAATTAGATGAATAGAAAAGTATTTGGATGTGTTTAATTAGTTGTTAAGAGGTTGTTAGGGAGGTTTGATAAGTTAAACACCTTCCAGGTCTTAGACCTGGAAGGTGTTTAACAAACAACCTGTTCCCACCTCTTCTCCCACCAAAAATTCTCCCACATTCAACCTGCTTTCAGTGCCCTGCAAAAAAAATATCTTACTCTTTTATCTTTTTAAACGTTTATTGTACACTATTTTTATGCCTCTAATTTTCAGGAGGTTTTTGTATCTGTTTTGCTCTTATATTTGTGCTATGTTTAAAGTGGAACTCCACGATCTCGGTCTCATCGAATACGGCAATGCCTGGCAAATGCAGAAGGAATTATTTCATCTGGCTATTCAGGAAAAGATTGATGGAAAACACCCTAAACATCATCTGTTAATTTGCGAACACCCGCATGTATATACGCTGGGTAAAAGCGCTAATCAGTCAAACCTGCTACTCTCTCAAGCCGAACTCAAACAGAAAGCAATCGATGTGTTTGATATCGAAAGAGGTGGTGATATTACCTATCACGGTCCGGGCCAGATTGTGGTATACCCGATATTTGACCTCGAGCCTATGCACCTTGGCGTTAAGAAATTTGTCTATAATATCGAAGAATGCATTATCAGAACTTTGCGTGAATACGGAATAGAATCTGAAAGAATTGATGACAGAATCGGTATCTGGATAGGAAAAGGTAGTAACAACGAAAGAAAAATTGCCGCTATCGGAATAAAATGCAGCCGGCATATCACCATGCACGGCCTTGCTTTAAACGTTAATACAGATCTTGGATTGTTTAATAATATAATCCCATGCGGTATTCAGGATAAAGCCGTGTGCAGTATGGAAACAGAACTTAATCGAAAAATTGATATGGCTGAACTGAAACAAGTTTTGCTGCAACAGTTTTCATCTATTTTTGAAATAAAATTACTCAGTATATGAAAAAAGGAACAATCGCACTTTTAGTTGTATTAGGACTAATCGTATTAATCGCGTTTAATGGCTGCTCTACCTTCAATTCACTTGGCAGGAAAGATGAAGCTGTAACTGGTCAATGGAAACAGGTTGAAGTGGCTTATCAGGCACGTATGGATAAAACTAAAAATTTATTCGAAATAGCCCAAAGCGCTGCTGATTACGAAAAAAGTACCCTCACTGCTGTTATTGAAGCAAGAAGCAAAGCAACAAGTGTTAAAATCGATGCGGATAACTTAACTCCTGAAAAATTAGCCGAGTTTCAAAAAGCTCAGGATGCTTTTGGATCTTCTTTAGGTCGTTTAATGGCTATTGCAGAGAGCTATCCTCAGTTAATGGCTGTGCAGTCTTTCAGAGATTTACAAACACAGTACGAAGGTATGGAAAACCGTATCGCTACCGAAAGAAGACGTTTCAACGAAATGGCTCAGGACTACAATACTTCTATCAGAGTGTTTCCCAGAAATATCTGGGCAGGCATGTTTGGTTTCCAGAAGCGAGCCTACTTCAATGCTTCTGAAGGTGCCGATGTTGCACCAGATATAAAAGGCATGAAAAATAACAAGTAATCTTGTGGATGCTAAGAATTTCTTAAGTCCTGCCGAAAGGGAGGATATTCAACGTTCAATTGCCGAAGCTGAACTTCAGACTTCAGGAGAGATACGTGTGCATGTTGAGGATACTTTTAAAGGTGAAATAATGGATCGTGGTAAGGAGGTGTTTAAGAAATTGAAAATGCATGAAACAAAAGAAAATAATGGCGTGCTTTTTTATCTGGCTGTTAAAAACCGTTCTTTTGCCATAATTGCTGATTCTGGAATAGATTCTAAAGTACCCGCGGGTTTCTGGGAAGCAATTTCAAAAGAAATGTCTTCAGAATTTGCTCAGGGAAGATTCGTTCAAGGTCTGATTACTGGTATTACTATGTCTGGCGAACAACTGAAATTCTACTTCCCAAGGAAATCTGACGATAAAAATGAATTAAGTAATGACATCAGTTTTGGCGAATAATTTTATATTCAAATCAATCAGATTTTGTCTGATGATGATGCTTTCATCGGTGTCTCTTAGTCTTTGGGCTCAGTCAGGCTCAGTACCCGATGCTCCCAGCCCGCCTCGATTATACAACGATCTTACTGCTTCTGGAAATTTCCTTTCAGCCGACGAAGCTGCCCGTATTGAAGCGAAACTGGATCAGTTTAATGATAGCACTTCTAATCAGATTGCTGTCGTTATAGTTGACGATTTCAACGATTTAACGCCCTCAGAATTTGGAACAGAAATCATCCACAAATGGGGAATCGGTCAAGCAAAAAAAGATAATGGTGTTGTAGTAGTGATTGCCACAGGTGGTGGTGAAGGGAAACGTGGTGTCAATATTTCAACTGGATATGGCCTCGAAGGCGCAATCCCGGATTTAATGTGTAAACGTATCATTGAATCGACATTGATTCCTAATCTGAAAAGTGGAGATTATTACGCAGCAGTTGATGAATCAACCGATATTCTCATGTCTCTGGCAAAAGGAGAATACAATGATGCTATTCCAAAACCCATCAAAAGGGCACTGACAAAAGGTTTTATCATTTTCATCATTTTCATCATCTTTATCATTATTATGGCAAGACGAAATCGTGGAGGAGGCCTTACCATCGGTCCGCGTGGCACCTGGTTCGGAGGCGGTCCATGGGGTGGCGGAGGATGGGGCGGTGGCTCTTGGAGCGGTGGCTCTTCAGGTGGAGGTTTTGGAGGATTCGGCGGCGGTTCTTCAGGAGGAGGAGGGGCTAGTGGTTCCTGGTAAAGTATGTTAGAAAAAGTTCAACTTCAGGATATACTGGTTCTCGATATAGAGACAGTGCCTCAGTTTGCCTCGTTTAACGAGCTAGACGAAGACTGGCAGGAGCTATGGACAAAGAAGGCCGGAGCTATGAATAATCCTGAAATCAATGCTTCTGCTCTTTATGAAAGAGCCTCTATCTATGCTGAATTTGGAAAAATTATCGTCATTGGTCTCGGTATTTTTCATGAGTCTGAAAATGGTTTGCAACTAAGAGTGAAAGCCATTTCTGGTCACGATGAAAAAGCACTGCTTCTGGAGTTTGCCGACTTGCTAAACACTAAATTTGATAAAGATCATCATCTGCTTTTGGCTCATAATGGAAAAGAATTCGACTTCCCCTATATCTGCAGAAGAATGCTAATCAATGGGATTTCTTTGCCTTCTATACTGGATGTTGCTGGTAAGAAACCATGGGAAATTAAACATTTGGATACCATGGAATTATGGAAGTTTGGCGATTATAAAAATTATACTTCCCTCAACGTGCTTGCCAAGTGCTTCGGAATACCCTCCCCAAAAGACGATATCGACGGTAGTATGGTTGGTCATACCTACTGGCTATTAAAAGACCTTGATCGCATCAGCACCTATTGTAAAAAGGATATTGTTACCACCGCTCAGGTTTTACTTAAATACAAATCGCTTGAATTGATTGATCCTCAGAATATTGTGATTACTTGAAAATACCATTTATTTTTCTTATATTTGCTTAAGTTTTAAAGAATTTTTGTAAATTTGTAATCGCTTTGAAAAAACTAGGTTTACTTACGGGATTATTTTTTCTATTTGTGTATGCCGGATATGCAGCGCGACCTACTGTTCAAGCATCTTCTCTTAGCTACAATAATCTTCAATGCAATGCTGTTAAATTAAATTGGATTGCAGGAAATGGCACAGCCCGACTTGTTGTTGGGAGAAAAGGTTCTGCTCCTGATTTTGTACCTTCAGATAATTCTGTTTATAGTGCCAGTAC
>JBJTNS010000152.1:0-24587 GCA_046074245.1 Chitinophagaceae bacterium
TAGCAACTGAAGAATATTGTCAAATATGGTATATCCTAAGCCTTCAATGGCATAGGGATCTGCAAGATTAAGATTGAGTAATTGCTGATTAAGCCGGCGTGAATAAGATTTTAAAAATTTAAACGCACGAGTTTCTGAAGCAAAAATAAAACGCTTACCTTCTTCATGGAAATAATACAAAGGCTTGATTCCAAACCGATCTCTCGCTAGAAAAAGTTCTTTATTTAAATCATCCCAGATTGCCATGGCCCACATGCCATTAAATTTTTTAAGACATAAAGGGCCCCATTGCATGTATGCCGCCAGAATAACCTCTGTATCTGAGTCTGATTTGAATTGATATCCAAACGACTTTAGTTCCTCTCTTATGCTTAAAAAATTAAAAATTTCTCCGTTATAAGTAATACAGAATCGGTTGTCTGCATAGTACATTGGTTGTCTGCCCGATTCACTCAAATCGAGAATTGAAAGGCGCCTCTGACCCAGTCCTAAACTATTCTGATCAAGGAATTCGTATCCGTATGCATCCGGACCCCTGTGAAGCATTGAATCAGTAAATTCTCTTAACTCCTGTTGATCTACTGCTTCCCTGTTTAAATGGTATATGCCTGAAATGCCACACATAAACTACTTTGTATTTTTGATTAAATTCTCATACTTTCTAAGTTCTCTAAACTTAATGAATTCGTATCTGGCAGCTAAAAAACTGAGAAAAAACCCGGTAAAACCATCTTTATATCCTTCGCGGGTTTTAAAAGAATAGTAAAACCTGATTATAGAATTATACCATTGCTTTTTAAAAGAATACCTCATGCCCAGATTGTATTGCGCCTTGCCTTCTCCTTTAAGATAACGACTATGTTTTTTAAGTAATTGTGACCAGCTATCACACCAGAAATGCGTGTCGTAATTCTGACCTTCAAATTTGATTTTTATTCTATTAAAATTACTCTTTAACTTGATTCCCTCGTGCACCTCATTACCAATATTTACACCTGAAAAACGATAAAGCAATCTGGCATAGTTTATTCCTCCATACACAGTTCCCTTAAGTCTTTTGCGTTTGAAATAATTGAACATAGGGATTCTGATCATTGATATATCATCTGGCACTGTTGCCATTGTTTTGCGTATACTCTCAACTAATGATTCTGATAATCTCTCATCCGGATCAATCAAAATAAACCAGTCATTTTTAAGCTTAGGAATATATTTTTCGAAAAATATTTCACAATATTCAGGTTGTGAATCCTCGTAATAAAAGACGTCAGCATATTGTCTGGCAATGGTCTCTGTATTATCTGTACATTTCAGACTAAGTACAACAATTTCATCACAAAACTGAATACTTTTTAAACAATCCTCTAATAAGTGACCTTCATTAAATGAAGCTACTAAAACTGAAATTGGTAAATTATTATTTCTTACTCTCATCTGTATTTTTCTATTCTGATACTTTTTAGTCCATAATATTCGGCAATAGACTGATTGAAAATATGAGAACTATCTTCTCGGACATCTGTAAATAATTTAGTTCTCGGAGGACCTATGATGTCATTGGCTTTCAAGACAACATCCTTTCCCTGATTGTCTTTATAAATTTGTTCTCTCACTTTAAACTTTCCTACACAGTGCTTGCTACCCAGAACCTGAGAAAACATCACTATTAAACCTAACAATAAAACAGGTAATTTAAAATTGTTATTCTGAAAATGAAAAATCTCAGGTTTTTTAATCTTCAATTCTCTTAACTGAGTATAAAAAAACAAAGCCGAAAAAAACACGAAATGACTGTTCAATCTGCTGGTCTGTATATAGTATGCCATCTTAGGAAAATAGAATACAATACAAAAAACTGCAGCTATCATCCATCGAAAATCGTACAAATAACTGAAGAATCGCTTACCTGAATTCGCGGCACTAAAACCAATCACAATTGTTAAACCCCCGGCTATTAAAAACCAAACAATAACTGTATTTAACTCAATGAAGGCAGAAATCATTTGTTGTAATCTGAAATATAATTCATAAACATTGCCCAAAGCTTTATAGTCTGCACCACCCTCTATATTCCATCTGACACTGTTTCCAGGCGCTAAAACAACTATCAGTAATCCGACAGATAATGCTAGAACAGCTGCCTTATATTGACTAACTATCGCTTTCTCTTTTCTCAAATTGACATACTCCAGTATTAAAACAAACATTACAGCAATAACGGCATTGGGTGAACTCATTCCAGCTAAAAAAGCCAGTATTATAATTAAGCCTGTTGATTGTGTACCAGTTACCAGAAGCATATATAACCAGGCTATCAAAAATAACTCTACCATATATAACATTCCTGTTTGCCAGTAAAGTATTTCATTCAGTGAGTTAAATAAGGCTAACCATAAAATTGTCACAATCACAATTATAGGAACAAACTCTTTTTTCCATTCTAACTTTCTGCTGCGATTAATAATCATTATTATAAAAACCGCAATTAACAGTAATAAAACAGTCGCAAATATTGTTGAGAGATAAGGGATATCGTAATCCAGACAAATTCTGGAAATAATATAACCAGGGTTCAAAGATCTTCCATCAAACACAAAATAATCATCCCATAAATAGGTTATAGGAGATCGTTTTTGATAAAAGTGTTTAATTAAATAATCGTCTCCCCAGTTCCACACATAATAGGCATTGAGCATCAGCATCAGTAATATCAGCAGGGATAAAACAATGACAGAAACTTTATTTAGAGAAGACCACTTCATCAATTATTTTCCAATAAGATATTTAGCTATTAATTTATACTTGTGAAACTGACCCAATGGATTCAAAGGGCAATTGATTATATTAACGAACTGCTTCAAACTCAAATTTTGCTTAAATTGATTAAAGCCTGATATCCAGTAATTCATAAAAAGAAACTCTTGTAATTTCTGATGATCAAAGAAATTCGAACGAGCATTTGCCTCAACTATTTTATTCAGCCATGTATGATATTTTAACCATTCATCAGGCGTTTTAGCTGATTTTAGCAAGGTACAGTATGTTATATGAAACTCTATATCTTCTGGCACATATTTTAGTTTAAGCTGCTCGAAAATATTTCTTAATATTTTTACCCAGGTTTCATGTCTGATATCATTATTTCTTGGATTGGTAACCTGATTGCTATGGGTTCTGTAGTAATAGAGAAATTCAGGGTGGACTGCGGTTTGATATCTACTCATAATCTGAAACCAGAGATCATAGTCTTCTGCAAATTGATAACCATTGCGGTAACCTATTTCTTTAATAACATCAGCTCTGAAAATTGAGGCAGCGTGAGAGAGCGGAGAATAAAACAACATTGTAATTTTCTGAAGCTGGAAATCTTCTCTGTAACTAACCTCAGAAATTTCATGTTTCTCATTAAATATCTTCATCCCCGAACTGATCGCTCCTAAATGTGGATTATTCAATAAAACTTCCATTTGCTTTTCAAAACGCAATGGATGAATTAAATCATCTAAATCCATTCTTGCAATATATGAACTGTTACAAGCCTTCAGGCCAATATTGGAAGACTCAATAATTCCAAGATTTTTAGGATTGATAATATGGGTGATTGAAGGATATTTTAAAGCATATTCAGATACAATATCAGTGGTTCTATCTGTACAACCATCTGATACTATAATAAATCTAATATTGGGATATGATTGCAGAAGGATCGATTCAATAGCACGAGCAACATAATGTTCGGCATTAAAAACACAAGATAAAACATCAATAACAGGTAAATCCGTTTGCTGTAATTTTAACTGATCTGCAGAGGTCTTCCATAACTTCATGCCAGAATCTTCATCTGTAAGCAACAAATTACCTATCCTATCAGCGAGTATTTGTCTCTGCTCTATCTTGTTTTCCATCCAATCAGACATTTTATCATAAAGTTAATTTCTTTTACTCCAGATATTCTCAAAGCTTCTTGAAATACCGGCTCTCTGAGAAGTTTTATTCCGCTCCATTCAAATTTCTTAATAGTTTGAACCAGATACTTTAAGTGATTATTTCTCTCTATTTTCAATTCCTCTTTACCAAAGAATTCGCATGCTTTTTCGTTGCTAAGTAAAGTACTAAAAAGTAAAAGTGATTTTGCTATATTCAAGTAGTTAGATTCTAATTCACGCGATAAAAGAGACTGAATGAAATGAATTGAAAATTGATGTTCATCAAGTCCAATGACATTCATAAAATCGAGCAAACTTTTATTATGACTTTCAGATTGCTGATCAGATTTGGCGCTACTTTCCTGGGAAGGATGAATTCTGTAAAGTACTAAAACCTCGCTGAGGTTAGCCATTTTGCAGAAAAATGCCATTTTCCACCAAAGATCATAGTCTTCTGCGACATAAGCCTTCCTGTTGAAACTCAGTTGATGTTCACGAATCAAAGAAGTTCTTAAAATTACACTGGGGTGAGCAAAAGGACTTCCCCTGAAAAACCACCATCTCAGTGCACTGTCTGTTGTTGGTCTTGTTAAAGGTTCATTGTTATGAATTAATTTAAGTTGTGTCCCGGAAATACCAAGTTCCGGATGAGACTCCATGAATTCAAACTGCAACTTAAACCTGGAGGGTAAACAAATATCATCAGCATCCATTCTGGCTATATATTTCCCTTTAGCCTCTGAAAGTCCTTTGTTAAGAACAGCTATCAGACCTTCATTGGTATCTGAATAATGTCTGACAATACGAGAATCTTGGTAGGTGTCGATAATGCTTCTTGAGTTGTCTGTAGAACCATCATCATATATCAGTAATTCAAAATCTGTAAAAGTTTGACTTAGCAAACTATCAATGGCTTCATTAAGAAAAGAAGCTGCATTGTAAACAGGAAGAATGACAGAAATGGCCGGACTCAAAACAGACTATTTTCTTGTTACCAGATAACCTTCTAAAATGACAAAATCCATGTTGGTATCCAAAAAATCCTGAATAGCATCCTGAGGGGTCTCAACAATTGTTCTGCCATGTTTATTAAATGAAGTATTGATACTAACTCCATAACCCGTAAGCCTTTTCATTTCTTTAAGATATCTGAAGTAGTTTGGATTATCGGCTTCTTCTACAAATTGTGCTCTTCCAGTTCCATCAACATGAACTGAAGCAGGTATTTTTTCACGATGTTCCTGGCGCATTCTAAAGGCGCAGGTCATGTGCTTATTTGGATAAGAATGTTCAAATAATCTATCTCTTTCTTCTTCGAGAATTGAAGGACAGAAAGGCTGAAACAGTGGACGGTTTTTGATAGAACCATTGATTTTTTTTGTGATTTCCTCGCTTCTGCAATCTGCAATGATGCTTCTGTTTCCAAGTGCTCTCGGTCCCCATTCCATTCTTCCATGAAAAATTGCACCAACCTTTCCATCGGCTACAAGTTGAGCTGCCTTCTCAGGCCATTCATCCTTTAAATCTTCAACATTAATGGCTTGTGAATTTTGCAATACTTTAATTATTTGCTCTCTTGAATAAGACGTGCCAAAGTAAGGCATATGTCTCTCTTTCAGCCATTTCATTTCCGGAATTGAAGTGTGCTTCAGATAAGCCATGTAAGCCGCCCCTTCAGCAGTTCCATCATCTGTCATCGCCGGAACTATGTAAATTTCTTTTGTAAGTTCTTCAAAAACTCTCAGGTTCAGAATCACGTTAGCAAATACTCCACCAGAAAAACAAAGTTTTTTAATGCCGGTAGCTTCAATCAGCTGACGGATATAAATCAGCATAAATTCTTCCAGAAACTTTTGAATAGCCGCTGAGATATCTTCTTTCTTATACTCTTTTAAGAAACGATAAAATTCGTCCAGAGAAAAATACAATTCAGCTTCTTCCTGATGATTTACAATTTCATGACGATCATTGATAGAGTAGCATTTCCATAATTTTTCATAAATTTCATTTTTATAGTTTCCGAATGCTGCAAGTGCTTCAACCTTTCCTTCATCTGCATTAGCCGTATAACCAAGCATATATGTAAAATACGTATACATGCCTCCAACAGAACTTTCGAAATAATCTACATTAATGTATTTACCTCCGAAACTATAAAATTTCTTGGGTGCAACGGAAGAGGCAAATAATTTAAACTCAGAATTTTTCACAGTATAAACACTGGTAAATCTGTTATGGTCACCCTGTGCGTCCATGGTTATCAGTAAAGCTTCGTCTTCGAAAGCAGAAGTAAAATAACTGGAAGCTGCATGACATTCTTCGTGATCATAATAAAGAATTTCTAACTCAGCAGCCGGAAAAATCGAAGTTATAACACCAGTTAGTAATTCTGACTGGTATTTTCTTTCACTCGAGAGCATCAAATTTCTGTATTGTCTTAGTTTACCTTTCTGGAACAAATACATTGCTTTCGAAAACTCCGACCTATGTTTAAATTCCTCTTCTTTTTTAATGAATCCCTTAAGGTACTTTTCGCCAAAAAATCCTCTCATGAACATGGTGCGTTCATACAGATTGGCAATCATTTTAGCGCTTTTCTGCTCCATTCTAGGATTTGAGCAAACCACTTTTTTTACATCTTTCACGTTGATTCCTGAATACTCGATATACTTATTCAGTGCAGCAACCGGAAAAATCGTGTCGTGTTTAAAACGGGTAACCCGTTCACTAGATATACCGAATACATCGCGCTTTTGTGGGTCTATGACAAAAATTGCAGTATCATGACCAGAAAAATTAATTCCTATGTATAGTTCCATTAAATATTGACTTTAAATATGCCTTGTGTTATTAGAAAACCTGCTCCTTTGTTGAGAGAATACGTTTCATTCTCATGGTTGATTTCCAGGATTTCAAAATTGATAATTTTTTCGCAGTACTGAATTGACTTACCGTTGTAGAGCAAATTAAAAGTAAGTGCATAATTTCCAGGTGCAAGTTTCACCTGCGTATTGCTGTATTGAACAATGTTGTTTCCTTTATTTAAGTTCATCGGTTCTGATAGTTCAGAGTAAATATTGACATCAAGAGCACTAGCAATACCGATTCCAAGTTGATAATTACCTGCAGATTGTGCCTGAATTTCAAAAGCAAATTTGAGTGATTCACCGGATAAATATGTCTTTGTTTTTTTATCTTCTGTATTCAGCAAAGTAAGTTGTGTAACACATGCTGGAATATCAGAATTAAATGGCAAGCTCATTTCATCTTCTGTTTTCAACTCATGGTTGAGATAGTAATTAATGATTTTATCTGTGGGACCAGTTTGCTGAATGGTGCCATGTTTCAGATAAATAGACTGACTACACAAGGATTGAATAGCACCCATATTATGACTAACAAACAGCACGGTTCTGCCACTTCCGCTGGCATCTTTCATTTTACCTAAACATTTCTTTTGAAATTCTGCATCTCCAACTGCTAGTACTTCATCTATTATCAGAATTTCAGGTTCAAGATGCGCTGCTACAGCAAATGCTAAACGCACATACATACCTGAAGAATATCTCTTAACAGGTGTATCGATATATCGCTCTACGCCAGAAAAATCGATAATCTCATCAAATTTAGAACGTATCTCAGACTTACTCATGCCCATTATGGCTCCATTCAGGAATACATTTTCTCTGCCTGTAAGTTCAGGGTGAAAACCGGTTCCTACTTCTAATAAACTTGCCATACGTCCGTTTACTTTAATTTGTCCGGTAGTAGGTGAAGTAACACGGGAAAGAATTTTAAGAAGAGTGCTTTTGCCCGCACCATTCTTACCAATAATACCAATAACTTCTCCCTGTTTAACTTCAAAATTAATATCCTTTAATGCCCAGACGTATTCGGAGTTGGCTTTACTACTTCTATCATTGGCTTCACCAATTTTAAGAAAAGGATCTTCCTTACCCCGCATCAGGTACATCCAACGTTTCAAGTCGTTAGCCAGCGTCTTGGTACCTATCGAACCCAAACGGTATTGTTTGGAAATATCTTCTGCTTTTATAACTATATTACTCATTACACTGTATCTATAAATCCTTTTTCAACTTTATTAAAAACAAGTACTCCAATTATCAATACGATAATAGTAAATACTGAACTATATGCGATATATGCCCAGTTTAATATACCTTCTCCTAAAAAACTAAACTTTATGGCCTCCATTAAAGGTATCAAAGGATTCAGAAATAATATCCATTGCTTATCTGCAGCAACAACAGAAACCGGATATATCACTGCGCTTCCATACATGAGAAGTTGTACACCAAATGCGATAAGAAAAGACAAATCGCGGTATTTAGTTGTCATTGCCGAAAAAATAAGTCCAAAACCTAAACCCATCAAGGCAAAAAGCAGCAATATTACCGGCATAAATACCAGTGTAATTTGAGGATGAATTGTATCAGAAAATAATAAATAATATGCCCATACTCCTACCAATAACACAAATTGAATTGCTAGTTTCATGAGGTTTGAAATCACCACCGATAATGGTACAATTAATCTTGGGAAATATACCTTACCAAAAACTGATGCATTAGAAACAAAGGTATTAGAAGTTGAAGTAAGACAACTTGAAAAATAATTCCAGAAAGTAATACCCGTTAGATAAAATAACATTTCCGGAATTCCACCAGTTGAAATTTTAGCCACCATTCCAAAAATAATGGTAAAGGTAAAAGTTGTAAGAAGAGGTTGAATAAAGAACCAGACCGGACCGAGTATTGTTTGTTTGTATACGGAAATAAAATCACGTTTAACAAGCAACATTAACAAATCGCGGTACTGCCACAATTCTCTGAGATTGACATCCCACAAAGACCTCTTGGGCTTTATTACAAATGTATGATCGTTATTTGCAGACATTATATTTTTTTTAATATGTTAGATGGCACCCGCACCTGAATGCTATTGCCAAAATTTTCGAAATTTATGATAAACCAGTCGTGATCATCTATACTCACCAGCTCGCCCTTCATGCCCTTTAGTGCGCCAGTCATTACCATTACCTCAGAACCCTGGGTCAGAGTGCTTTTGTCTCCCGCTTCCGAAACATCAAAGCCATATTTTATAACAGATCTGAGAGTTTCGATTTCTTTACTAGTAACCCTTGCTGGCATATTATTGTGAAAAAGTAATCCAACAAATCCTTTAAAATCACGTAATTTATATTTGTCGCTAACGTTTTTTATAAAAACGTAAGAGTTAAAAAGCGGCACCTCTATTACCTTTTTTCTATCACTCCACTGACTTTGTTTTCTGACCAATGGAAGATACACTTCGTATCCAGCGGCACTTAACTTTTGAGACAAAGTTTTTTCCTGCCTTGATTTTGTATATATAACATACCAGTTTTCTTCCATTTTCATTTTTCAAAGCGCTGCCTCCTCAGTCACATTCGAATGCCGAGCAGATGTCTCAAGAATGCCGTTAATAAAGGATAAAGACATTCTTTTAATAATAACAAATATGATACAATAATATCCTATTTTGTCTATTATAACTTTCCCTGTACAAGGATATAAACTTGTTGGTAGATTCTTCGAACAACTTATCAAAACTATGTGTATTAATAAGGGTTGTATTTTATATTTTCTTAAGAATTTGTTAAATCAATAGCACAAAGCAAGTACTCTGAAATGATAGGAGTAAAAAACAGACCTTCACAAAAGTCGTGTTTTTAATGAAAAATAGAGATTGAACACAATGAGAGAGTAATTACATTACCCCGAATTTATTTTTTGGAAAACAAATTGTACTTTATGATGCAATAAATAGCTCTGAAACCATCTTTCCAGTTGATTTTCTTACCTTCTTCGTAAGTTCTGCCATAGTAAGAAATTCCAACTTCATAGATTCTTATCTTGGGTATTCGGGATATTTTTGCAGTTACTTCTGGTTCAAATCCAAATCTGTTTTCTTTAAAGTTAATTGACTTTATAATATCTGACCTAAAGAGCTTATAGCAAGTTTCCATATCCGTCAAATTTAGATTTGTCAGCATATTTGAGAGGAAAGTAAGCATTTTATTACCAATTGAATGCCAGAAGAATAATATCCTATGTGGGTTTCCACCCATAAACCGGCTACCATAAACCACATCAGCAAACCCATCAACTACAGGTTTAAGTAAAATATTGAATTCATTGGGATCATATTCAAGATCAGCATCCTGAATAACAATATAATCTCCATTTGCCTTTTGTATGCCTGTGTGAATTGCAGCCCCTTTTCCTTTATTAATTTCGTGCTTGAAATACACTATATTTAAGTCTGAATTTGATTTAATGTATTCTTTAATTACTTCTTCTGTATTGTCTGTAGAACAATCATTTACCAAAATTAATTCTTTTTCAAAATTGTCAATTAAAGTAACTGATTTCACCTTATTTAAAATATGGTGAATAGTTTTTCCCTCGTTATATGCCGGGATGATTATAGATAATTTTTTAGACATCATTTTTTCTTTGATTTAAAATAAGGGTTTTGCTCGTATATTTTTTCTATCATTTCTACAACTTTTAGTCCTTCTAGAGCATTAGTTGTTATAGTATCTTTACTGCTTAAGGCATCAATCACATTTTTATAAAATAAATGATGATTTGAAGCCGATCCTTTATAAGCACCATAGTCATTGGCAGGGCTGGAAGGTGCTAACTCTGGCATTTCGTAGTTTTTAATATGGCAATATTCCACTTCATTCATATATTGACCACCAATTTTAACGGTACCATTTTCAGCAATTATCACCAAACTACTTTCCATGTTTTTATCCCAGATTGATGTTGAATAATTGATAGCGCCAATGGCCCCGCTTTTAAAATTAAAACTGACGAAACCGCTATCTTCAAATTCCGTTAAATTATTGTGATTAAAGTCTTTAAACCGACTTTGAATGTCTGTAATATCGCCAAATAGCCAATACATTACATCTACAAAATGTGAAAACTGAGTAAACAGAGTTCCTCCATCAACAGCAGCTTTCCCTTTCCAGGTGTTTCCATTGTAATATCTGCTATCCCTGTTCCAGAAGCAATTAACCTGGACCATAAATATCTGTCCTAACAGACCTTGTTCAATGATATCTTTTATCCAAACTGAAGGTGGAGAATAACGGTTTTGCATGACACAAAAAACCTGTTTAGAAACCTGAAGTGATTTAAATATGATTCTTTCACAATCAGATTTAGTAAGTGCCATTGGTTTTTCAATCACTACATGCTTCTTATTTTCCAGTCCGATTACAGCATGTTCCGCATGAAGACTGTTTGGAGTGGCAATGCATAAGACATCGAAGTCAGGTCCACTACTAATCATTTCTTCCAGACTATTATAAAAAGGTACGCCGTAATGCGATGTTTCTTCAGCCCGGTGTAAATTATTGTCACAAACTGCCACCAATAATGCATCCGGATTTTCAAGAATGGTTTCAGCGTGACGTTTTCCTATATAACCGCTGCCAACAACAGCAAATTTTATAGGATTATTCGTGCTCATTTTCTTGATTTTTCTCGTCAATATTGAATGTTGCATCACACAATTGAATAATGCGTTTCTGATGTGCAATAATAATGATTGTCACATTCTGTTTTTTTAAATTTTGTAAACTTTCAATAATAATATCTTCTGTAGAACTATCCAAAGAACTTGTTGCCTCATCAAAAAGCAGAACACTTGCCTCCTTGTATAGTGCACGGGCTATTGCTATTCTTTGTTTCTGACCTTCACTAATTTTAGAGCCTTGTTCTCCGAGTGTAGACTCAATTCCCTGAGGTAATCCATTTACAAAATCTTCCAAGCCCGATAGCTGAATAGCTTTTCTAAGCTTTTCTAGATCAAATGATGTGCTTAATGAAATATTTTCCTGAAGAGATTTATTAAAAATGAAAGGTGACTGGTGTACAAATCCGATTTGATTTTGCCAAGACTGGATGTTACCTGAGTTCAAAACGACATTATCAATGCTTATTTGGCCTTGTTTTGGCAAAATCAATCCGGAGATTATTTTCATCATAGTGCTTTTGCCACTGCCACTCTTACCAGTTATTCCAAAAACACTGCCTTTTGGAATATTTACAGTAACACTTTTAAAAAGCGGAGCATCTGAATCAGAAAACTGATACTGGATATTTTCAAGTTTTATTAAATCCTTAAAATGAAGATGATGGTGTTCAGGTAGTTTATTATTGGCTTTGTTATGATATAAAAACTCGATAGTGTGCTGGTGGAGCTTCATTTTCATGACACCAATAAGCAATCGGTTAATTGCAGGTACCAGTCTGAAAACCGACAATACAAACACTGCAGCTAATGCTCTTAAACCAGCAGGATTTTCAGAAAAAAAGTACCCATAAATTACTAAAATTATAACACCTGCCAATACAACTATTTCGTTGGCTCTGGCAGGGATGGCCTGATAATAAATAGATTTAAGATCGCAATTGATAAGATAGCGTTGCTTATTAAGAAAATCTTTAATAAAAAAGCCAGCTGAATGATTTACTTTAACATCTACAAGACCATTCATTCCAATATTGAGACTTTCGATGGTGTCTTCCCTTCTGCCCTTGGTCTTCTCACCTAAAGTATAAATCTTTTGTTTTATTGTACTGTTTATAAAGTAAAAGGCAGGTGCTGTCACCAGAATAATCATAAAAAATATCGCAGGATTAAACCAGATAATAAAAATTAAAATGAAGAAAATTACCAGACTTTCTCCAACTATATTGACAAATGGGATTAAAACACCCGTGGCAAAATACATGGAGTTAAAGTGTATTTTATTCAGAAAATCCGTTGTCCCTTTACTGATAATTGTTTCAAAAGGTTGATTGATGATGTGATAAAAAGTATTTTCTGTAAAATTCTGGACCAGCTTGGTGCATAGCTTATGTACACTTTTCTGAATCAGAACTGCAGCGGTATTTTTAACAATAAAAAAGAAAACAACAGAAAACACCATTGCTATCAGGAATTTGGCTTCATTTTCTAAACCAAACAAATTGTAGAGGTATCTGAGTTTACGGCTTTTCGCCAGAAAGTCGCCATCCACTGCAAGCATTAATACAGGCACTACACCTGCCAGTGCAATCACATCAGCAATAGATACCAGACTGGTTAAAAATAATAATCTTTTACCTTTTGCCAGACTTGGCTTATCTAGGAGTAATCTGATACTTCTGATAGTATCTACTATGGCGTTTCTGCGTGTTGACAACTATTGATTTTGAATTAGTTTTGAATTGATTTTCTTTGCAAAGGTAGAATTTATTGTCAAAACAACGTGTTTGAAATCACCCCAAAAGAGCAATTGTTGAAAAATATCCGTAAAGGTTTAGTACAACCTTTACCTAATAACTATCCATTATTAAACTTCGATAAGGATATGTTAAAGAAGCCTATTCTCAATGTTGACGAGACTTTTATAAAGAACTGGGTTGAAAGTGGTTTCTTTTTTAGTGTGTATAACGGCTATTATGATTTGCTGCATCAATTAAAAAATACCTGCTTTAATTATAAGCTCGGGCACATGGCCATTGATGAAAACCAGTTAATCAAACTTTTCACAGACAATGAAGTTGCCTATTTAAGCATTGATAAGCTTGACACTACAATACTCTGTAGTTTTGCCAAACTTGAAGTTGGAACCGATTGCTTATATTTCAGTTCAGAATTGCAGCCTATCAAACATTTTAAATCTGCAGAAAACATCATTCTTTTTGGAAAAGCTACCCAGATTGAGAGTCCTGAATCCAACAAATACTTCAGTGAACTTATGATAAAAAGTGATCTCAAGGTACAGATACCTCTAGATTATTTTAAATCTTTTAAACATGTCTTCCTGTTTATAGAAGAATAAAATTCTTTGTTAAAACATATGATATTGGTCAGTAATGACCAGATAATCACTCTCTGATTGACCATTATCAGTTTTTCTCTTTTTCGTCTGGGTTAAACTTGCCCAAAATTTTAATTAACTTATGCCTATCTATCGCCAAATTGGAAAAATTCCACATAAACGCCATGTCGTTTTTCGTCAGCCAAATGGGGAATTATACCACGAAGAACTATTCGGAACAGAAGGTTTTTCAGGGGTATCATCATTAGTATATCATTTATATCCGCCAACCATGGTTAAATCGCACGGAAAACCTTATAGTGTGCGACCAGAAGTAGCTGTTGAAGATAACCTTCAGGCCAGGAGTTTTACCGGATTTGAGGTAGAACCAGAAGAAGATTACATCCAAAGCAGAAAAGTATTGTTCATAAATGATGATTTGCATATTGGACTTGCATCTCCTAAAAACGGTACAGACGACTATTTCTTCAAGAATGCCGATGCAGATGAAATGCTCTTTATTCACCGTGGAAGCGGAACACTCAAAACCATGTATGGTCAGATAGATTTCGAATATGGTGATTATGTCATTATCCCTCGCGGCACTGTATACAGCATTCACTTTGAAACAGAAGACAATAAAATTTTATTCATAGAGTCATTCAGCCCGATAGAGACGCCTGCCCGATACCGCAACCAGTATGGTCAGTTTATGGAAAATTCGCCATTCTGTGAACGTGATATGAAATTCCCGCACAGCATGGAAACTCACAGTGAAAAAGGTGATTTTAAAATCAACATTAAAAAACGTGGTTTAATTTATCCTTATACCTACGAAACCCATCCGTTTGATGTGGTAGGATATGATGGATGCAGTTATCCTTATGCCATGTCTATTTTTGACTTTGAGCCGATAACAGGAAGAATACACATGCCACCACCAATTCATCAGCATTTTCAGGCGAATAATTTTGTAGTTTGTTCATTTGTACCAAGACTATATGATTACCATCCTGATGCCATTCCGGCGCCATACCACCATAGCAACATAGATAGTGATGAACTTTTATATTATGTTGATGGTGATTTTATGAGCAGAAATAATATTGAAAAGGGACAGATTACCCTGCATCCGGGAGGTATTCCACACGGACCGCATCCGGGTGCAATCGAAAGAAGCATAGGCAAAAAAGAGACTCAGGAACTGGCAGTAATGATTGACCCGTTTAAACCAGTTAAAATCACAAAAGAAGCCATGAAAATAGAATTGCCAGATTATTACAAATCCTGGTTAAGTACTCCTCAAAAAGAAACCGCAATCATTTAAAAACAATCAAGCAAAATGGATACATTAGATTTAACACAAGTTAAAAATTTCAACTACTCTGAAACCAGTAAAATCTTTGATAAAGCTCAGGATTTTCTGCCGATTAACGGAACGGATTACGTAGAAATGTATGTTGGAAATGCTAAACAGGCAGCACATTATTACAAAACAGCATTTGGCTTTCAAGACCTTGCGTATGCCGGACTTGAAACTGGATTAAAAGATAGAACATCGTATGTTTTAAAACAGGATAAAATCCGGTTAGTACTTACCACACCATTTGATACTGATAGCGATATCAGCAAACATTTGATGAAACATGGTGATGGTGTTAAAGTAATAGCTCTCTGGGTAGACGATGCATATGATGCATTCGAACAAACAGTTTCCCGGGGAGCAAAACCATATCTTCATCCTGAAACTATTGAGGATAAGGATGGAACTATCAGAAGATCCGGAATTCATACTTATGGTGATACTGTTCATATTTTCATTGAAAGAAAGAACTACCACGGATTATTTTTACCAGGTTTTGAAAAACTCGAAACTGAGTATCAGCCAATTCCAACAGGATTAAAATATATCGACCATATGGTGGGCAATGTCGAATTAGGGTCAATGAATAAATGGGCTGAATTTTATGCCAACACTATGGGATTTGCCAATCTTGTAACTTTTGATGACAAAGACATTTCTACCGAATATACTGCCCTGATGAGTAAGGTAATGACCAATGGCAACGGGTATATTAAATTTCCGATTAATGAACCTGCTATCGGAAAGAAAAAATCTCAGGTAGAAGAATATCTCGATTTTTATAACGGACCGGGTTGCCAGCATATTGCAGTAGCTACTGATGATATAGTTTTCACAATCTCTGAAATGCGCAAAAGAGGCGTAGAATTCTTATATGTTCCTGGCACTTACTACGACACAGTAAAGGAAAGAGTTGGCATCATTGAAGAAGATCTTGAGGAACTTAAAAAATGGGGTATTATGGTAGATCGCGATGAAGAAGGTTATTTACTTCAAATCTTTACTAAACCTGTAGAAGACAGACCAACATTATTCTTTGAAATCATTCAGAGAAAAGGTGCAAAATCATTCGGAAAAGGGAATTTCCAGGCACTGTTTGAAAGTATAGAAGCTGAGCAGGCACGAAGAGGAACTTTATAATTTTCAATATGGCCATTCTAAATCCAATCAATTTTAAAAAGTGGGTAGATGAAAACCGACATTTACTGAAACCTCCTGTTGGCAATCAGGTGATTTATAAAGATTCTGAAACCATAGTTATGGTGGTAGGCGGACCGAATAACCGCAAAGATTATCACTACAACGAAGGTGAAGAGTTTTTTTATCAGCTTGAAGGCGATATGCAATTACCAATTATTGAAGATGGAAAACGCAGAGTAATAGACATCAGAGAAGGAGAAATATTTTTATTACCTCCACGAACACCTCATTCACCTCAGAGAAAAGCCAACACTTTAGGCCTGGTAATTGAGAGAAAAAGGGCTGATCAGGAGATTGACTCCTGCATGTGGTATTGCGAATCTTGCAGTCATTTACTTTACAAGGCTGATTTCCACTTAGATGATATTGTTACTCAGCTGCCAATGTTAATGCAGTCTTTTTACGATAATTTAAGTCTACGAACTTGCACAGAATGCGGAACCGTTATGGAACCTCCACAATTACAAGCACAATAAAATGAAACAAGCAACTATTATTGGATCTGGTTTAGTTGGATCCCTTTGGGCCATTTATCTCAACAAAGCAGGCTATAAAGTAAGTCTTTTTGAGAGAAGACCTGATATGAGAAAAAACCCAATTTCTGCTGGGAAATCTATTAATCTGGCAATATCATACAGAGGCTGGAAAGCACTGGATGCTGTTGGGGTTGGCGATATCATCAGAAAATCTGCAATACCAATGTATGGCAGAGTAGCACATCAACTTGATGGCAGTACTACATTTCATCCGTATGGAATAAACAATCAGGCCATTTATTCTGTTTCAAGGGGCGAAATAAATTCGCGTTTAATGGATATAGCTGAGGCAAGTGGTATGACAGAATTGTTTTTTGACAGTCAATGCACCGGTATCGATATGAATAAAAATATTTCATATTTTGAGCACAATGTTAACGGTGTAAAATTTGAAACAAAATCTGATGTTATATTCGCAACTGATGGGGCTTTTTCAACGGTTAGATATCAGTCTATGCAACGATTAGACAGATTTTCGTACAGTCAGAATTATATTGATGATGGTTACAAAGAAATTCTTCTACCGGCTAACCCTGACGGAAGTTTCAAATTAGACAAGAATGCTTTGCATATCTGGCCAAGAGGTCGTTTTATGTTAATCGCTTTACCAAACATTGATGGTTCCTTCACATGTACATTATTCATGCCTTTTGACGGCCATAAATTTTGTTTTAACAATCTAAAAACCAACGAAGATATTATATCTTTCTTCAAAGAAATGTTTCCGGATTTCTATGAAATGATGCCGGAAATAGCTGAGACATGGACTGATCATCCAATATCATCGCTGGCAATAATAAGATGTTTCCCGTGGCACAATAAACAAACCGTACTAATGGGAGATGCGGCACATGCCACTGTGCCATTTTATGGACAGGGTATGAATGCCGGATTTGAGGATTGTACTGTTATGTCGCAGTTAATGGAGCAATTTGGTGACGACTGGAACGCATGTTTTGCTACTTATGAAAAAATGAGAAAACCCAATGGTGATGCTGTACAGGACTTATCATTACAGAACTATTTGATTATGCGGGACAAAATAAATGACCCTGAATTTAACCTCCAGCAAAAAGTTGAGAAACGAATTCATGAATTGTATCCCGATCAATACTTACCTTTGTACTCGATGGTATCATTCAGTGATATTGAATATCATACGGCATTGGAACAAGGAAAAAAGCAAGACGAGGAAATGAAGAATTTTATTTTCAATCATGAGATATCCTGGTCAACCGATGATCAGACACTGGATGAGATAATCCATAACTCACTTGGAAAAGAAATACTCGCATAATATGTCTGATATACAAAATGATTTGTTAAAACGTATTGAAGAAAAATACACTTCAATTAACCAGAATCCAAACACACATTTAGAAGGTCTTGTTTGGGCCAATCCAATTACTTACTGGGATTATATTCTTCCGGATGCATTGCTTAGTCTGCAGATTCAAAGAACCACCCTTCCTGATGAAATGGTATTCATTATGTACCACCAGATCAACGAACTGTTGTTTAAAATGTGCTTATGGGAAATTGATCAGGTTTGTGAAAGCCAGGAATTAGAGGCAAGTTTTTTCTCTGAAAAATTAAGACGTATTAGTCGCTATTTTGACATGCTTTCCTCTTCATTTGATATCATGGGAGATGGAATGGAAATTTCTCAGTACATGAAATTCAGAAATACGCTGACACCAGCCAGTGGTTTTCAAAGTGCACAATACAGATTGATTGAATTTGCATCTACTGAACTGATTAATCTTATTGACAACCGCTATAGAAAAGACATCGACCGCAATACACCATATGAACATGCTTACGAGCATTTATACTGGCAAGCTGCTGGTAAAGATCATGCAACAGGTAAAAAAAATACACTAATTACGCTTTTCGAGAAAAGATATAAATCTGAATTTCTGAACAAAATGGAATATTACAATACCAGAAATTTATGGACGAAATTTAAGACATTACCAGAATCTGTTAAACAAGATGCACAATTGATTCAAGCCATGCGTCATTACGATAAAACAGTCAATGTTACCTGGGTGATGGCGCATTATCACGCAGCGGAAAAATATCTTGAAAGCTCAGGTAAAAAAGCAGAAGCCACTGGAGGAAGTGACTGGAAAAAATATATGCATCCTAAATACCAGAGAAGAATATTTTTCCCTGAATTATGGTCGGAGACAGAACTGGCCAACTGGGGTGAGGATGCCTGACAGATTCTATTATTTTCAAAAAGTGTACATTAAGTCCATCAATTCATACAACACTCAGAAGAATTAGTGATAGAGGGGTGTGAATTATATGGATGCTGCTATAAAAAGCAGCTATATAAAGGTTTTTAACAGCCTTATTAACACATTTTGGAGGGGTTGGTATGTCTGTCGCCAAAGAATGCCTTAAATGCTAATATGGGCGTATCTTTGCAAGGTGATAGATTTTACTGTAAAACAGCTTGCGAATGGATTGACCTTTATTCATCACGAGGATCGTAACACCAGTTTATGTGTTACTAATATTTTATACAATGTAGGGGCAAGAGACGAGAATCCGGATCAAACTGGTTTTGCCCACTTGTTCGAACACCTGATGTTCGGGGGATCGGTAAATATTCCATCTTTTGATACACCTTTACAAAAAGCAAGCGGCGAGAATAATGCCTTCACCAGTAATGACATTACAAATTATTATATAACATTACCGGCAGAAAACATTGAGACAGCTTTATGGCTAGAGAGTGACAGAATGTTGCGACTGGATTTCTCAGAAAGATCACTTTCAGTTCAAAAGGGTGTGGTGATTGAAGAATTTAAACAGAGATATTTAAATCAACCTTATGGAGATGCCTGGTTAGAGCTCAGACCTCTTGCTTATCAGAAACATCCATATCAATGGGCCACAATTGGGAAAGAGATATCCCACATAGAAAATGCTCGGTTAAGCGATGTTATTGCATTTTTTGAACGTTTCTATAACCCCTCCAATGCGGTTATTTGTATTGCTGGAAATATTAGTCTGGAGAGCGCTTATAATCTCTGTGAAAAATGGTTTGGCGATATTCCTGCAGGGCAAGTAAACCAGAATATCTATCCACAGGAACCTATTCAAAAGGAAAGAAGAGAAAAATTAATTAAAGGTGAAGTACCACAAGAGGCAATTTATATGGCTTTTCAGATGGTTGACAGAAAACACGAGCTTTACTACGCCTTTGATTTATTGTCAGATGTTTTATCTGGAACAGATTCATCAAGATTTATCAATATTCTTGTTAAGGAAAAAGCCATTTTCACGCATGTTCATGCCTATATTTCTGGAGAGATTGATAAAGGCCTATTCATTGTTGAAGGTAAAATTACAGAAGGTGTCAGTTTTGATGCGGCCGAAGAAGCAATTTTTGAAATTATTGAAGACATAGCCAAACATGGTCTTTCAGAAAGTGAACTCCAGAAAGTTAAAAATAAAGCTATCACAAGCAACTTATTTGCAAAAACCTCAGTCTTAAATAAGGCGATGAGTCTATGTTATGCCTATCGACTTGGCAATCCGGATCTTATTAATAGTGAAACAGAACTCATGAAAAATATTAGTACTGATCAGATCAAACAAATTTGTGAGACTTATATAATGAACAAGCAACACAGCGTCCTTAAATACCAGCCAAATGATTAACAGACAATTAGCACCAGACATACATTCCATAAAAAAAATTAACACTGGATTTAAACCAGCTGATGGCAACATATTTAGAATTGACAGTGAAGAAGGTGTTTTTAAGCTTGAGATCATTTATCCTGGAGCAGGCTTTGGAATGGTTGATGATAAATTTTCAGCTCTTTATGGAATGGACTTACTTATGTCTGGAACAAGGGATAAAAATGCTGCTCAAATTTCTGAAGAAATAGATTCACTTGGATCTTATGTTTTCAAAGGTTGCGATTATTATACTTCATTTTTAACAGTATATGGTTTAAATAGTGATATAGAAAATATACTTAATATAGTAAATAAATCGGCTTCAAATTGTATTTATCCTTTACATGAGGTAGAGGTATTCAAAAATAGAAAAATCAGCGAATTAAATATCAATCTAAATAAGACAAGTTTTCTCGCTAATCGGTCTATTAATCAACAAATTTTAGGAAAAAATCATCCATTTTCTACTATTTCTGATGAGACACTATTACAATCTGTTTCTCAGGATAAGCTCCTAAAATTTAAAAATTCATATTTAAAAGACCCTTACTTCATTTTTACCGGTCCATCTTCAACGGATATCAAAGAAATTCTGATAAAAATCGGCTATAAAATTTCAGCTAATCCTACCCTTTCAATCGGTTCAGAAATAATGCCAAGTGACGGAGAATCAGAGATTAAGATTATTAAATCAGGTTCCACGCAGAACTCTATAAGATTGGGTAAAATACTACCTGGAAGAACAGAAAAAGATTACTTTAAAATCAGTTTATTTAATCTGGTCTTAGGTGGATATTTTGGATCCAGGCTAATGAAAAACATCCGAGAAGAGAAAGGATTAACATACGGCATACACTCATCTATCACACCGTTCAAGCAATATTCAGTTTTTAAAATAAGTTCGGAATGCAACAATGCTCTTACAGAAACAGTCAGAATTGAAATTGAAAAGGAGATTCAAAATCTTCAAAATGAACTAATTAGCGATGATGAATTAAGGACTGCCAAAAATTATTTACTTGGAAGTTTAATGAGAAACTTTGACGGTGCCTTTAATATTAGTGAGCGGTATAAGAGTTTTCTTGAGTTAGAGAGTTCACAAGATTTTTATGATCGTTATATTAATGCTGTAAACACTATTACTGCCCAGGAAATTAAAGAATGTGCAAACAATTATTTTTCTCCAAATACGTTTAAATATTGTGTAGCCGGTGAAGTATAAACTTGTCATATTATTGGTAATTGGACTAAAGGTTCTTAATACTTTCGCTGTTGAAACCCGGCCGAAGATGAGACGAGCCTGTCTGAACAGATCTGATTCTACATTAGAGTTATTGTGGAACAGACCAACTGATAATTGTAGCAGCTTTACTCATTTCAATTTATATGGCAGAGACAATGTTCTCAGTTTATATGAGTTTCTTGGTTCATATACAAATTTCAATACAAGCAGTATTTCATTAAAATTGAGGAATCTAAAAAGCTGGGAATTTTATCTGGTTTATCAAAAAGCCTGTAATGGAACAGATAGTATATATAGTGATACTATTAAAATAGATAATCAAGCACCTTTTGATTCGCAGTTAGATTCAGCGAGTGTTGATCTTATCACACAGAAAACTATTCTTGGTTGGAGCAATAATTTAAGTCCGGATGTTAAAGGTTATTATGTGTATTATATTACTGGCACAAATTCCATCATCACCACGACCTCGGATAACAAGTATCTTGACCTCGGATCGAGAGATCCTGGAAATGGACCAGTTCAATATGGGATAGCGGCATTTGACAGCTGTAATAACACTTCATTAATTAGCGTTCCACATACAACAATTTATCTTCAAAGCGTTTATAATCAGTGTAATAAGACCATAAGTTTACAATGGACGCCATATATAGGCTGGCCCGTTGATAGCTACGAGATTTTTTTGAAAACTAACGCAGGGAATTACGCTAAAATAGGGTCAGTTATCAGTAATATTAACCAGTTCACATATAATTTTACCAATTTTGGGAACACATACTGTTTTTACATAAGAGCAAAAAAACTTGGATCATCCATTAGTTCATCCTCAAACACAAGTTGTCAAAACACTAATAGTATCATTGCAACAAAAGGTTCATACATTGCCAAAGCTTCTGTTCAGGGTTCTAACATAGAACTTAGTTTAGTAATTCCATCAGGAACATCGGTGCAAAAAATAAACGTATTTAAAGCAGAAGGCAATTCACCATTCAGTTTATGGCAAACTATAAATAATACAGGTGGAACAGTTGATCTAATTGATGCATCTGTCAATGTAGATACCAGAAACTACAGTTACTTTTTTACAACAGAAGGTCCGTGTAATTTACTATTTGACTCATCTCAAATTGCAAAAACTATCTTATTAAATCTGAGCATGGTTAATCCGGGAGATCAACAATTAAACTGGAATTTATATAACAGGTTTATAAAGCTAAGTGAAAACCAACAAGTATTATTGAGCAATAGTCCGAATTTTAATAAAAGTTCCCCGTGGAACATATTAAGTACTCTAAACAATAGCATACAATCTTATCAGGATAACAGCAGTCCTGGACCTAACCAAGAACAAATATGTTATTGTATACGCGCTATCGAAAATAATGCGACAATACAATACAACAGAAAAGACACAAGTTACAGCAATATTAAGTGTATAACATCGGATCCAATTATATACTTTCCAAATGCCATACAAATAAATGGTTTTAACACCACCTTCTTCCCCAAAGGAGTATTTATAGACTATACTAAAAGCAGTTTCTTCATTTATGACAGATGGGGACAGATAATATATGAAACAAGTGATATTACCAAAGCATGGGACGGAAGTAACAACGGAGAATATGTACAAAGTGATGTCTATGCATATAAAGCAACAATAACTGGACTAAATGGAAAAGTCTTATATTTTGATGGGACAATAACGGTACTAAAATAATGATAACATTCAACGGCGATAAAAAACACATTAAAGGAAGTACTAAGCAAATTAAAGAAGTGATCAATTGCATTGCAAAAGATCATGGATACAAAATAAATCAAATTGATTATGTGTTTGTAGATGATGAAAAACTACTAGAAATTAATAAAGCGGTACTTAAGCATGATTACTACACTGATATAATAAGTTTTGATTATACCGAAGGCAAAAACATAGAAGGTGAAATTTATATAAGCATAGACCGAGTAAAGGATAATGCTACAAAATACAAAACAGAGTTCCACGTGGAACTTCTACGAGTAATATTCCATGGTGTTCTGCACTATGTTGGATACAAAGACAAAAGTAAAAAAGCTGCGTTAGTAATGAGGGAACAAGAGGAAACCTATTTAAAAATATATAAAGAGAAGTTCCACGTGGAACTATAAAAACATGGAGAAATTGTATGATGTAATTGTTGTTGGCGCCGGTCATGCTGGATGCGAGGCAGCCAATGCTGCAGGTGTTATGGGATCAAGCGTAATGCTAATCACCATGAATATGGAAACCATCGCCAAAATGAGCTGTAATCCAGCTATGGGCGGTGTTGCAAAAGGTCAGATTATCAGGGAAATTGATGCATTAGGAGGAATGTCTGGTATAATAACAGACAAAACAATGATACAATTCAGGATGCTAAATCGATCAAAAGGCGCGGCTATGTGGAGTCCGAGAGCACAATCAGACCGTATGAGATTCTCAGAAGAATGGAGACTAGCACTTGAAAAAAATCCAAATATTGATTTTCTACAGGACAACGTTATTAAATTACTAACTGACAATAACACTATTACAGGGGTTATTACAAGTATGGGTTATACGATAAAAGGAAAATCGGTTATAATAACATCTGGGACATTCCTTAATGGACTAATACATATTGGAACAAAAAACTTTGGCGGAGGAAGAATGGCTGAAAGTAATAGTATAGGAATTACAGCCGATCTTATTGCAATGGGTTTT
>JBJTNS010000153.1:0-4865 GCA_046074245.1 Chitinophagaceae bacterium
CCGAAAATAACGAGTTCGAAGTTTTTCTGAATAAAAGGAATATTACCGCACAGATAACCCAGAACTGTAACACCGCCAACCCACAAGATAGCACCAAGTATGCAATTGATAATGTATTTACGATAGGTCATAGACCCTGCACCAGCCACAAATGGCGCAACTGTTCTAACGATAGGAACAAATCGGGCGATGATAACAGTTTTGCCGCCGTATTTGCTGTAATAAGCTTCTGTCTTCTCGATGTGTTGTCGTTTCAGGAAGAGTATTTTTTCTTTGCTTTTAATCAGTTTTCCGAAGAATCGTCCAACAAAATAGTTGGTATTATCGCCAAGTAAAGCGGCTAGAATAAGGAGTGGAATAAGATAGGCGATGTTCAGACTGCCATCAGAAGCAGCGAGTGCACCTGCTGCAAATAACAAAGAATCGCCAGGTAACAATGGCATTACTACCAGTCCGGTTTCTACAAAAATAATTAGAAAAAGAATTCCATAAATCCAGATACCGTATTCACCGATCCACAATTTAAGGTAATCGTTTAAGTGAAGCAGAATATCCAGCCCGTGTTTGATTGTTTCCATGCCGCAAAAGTAAAGACAAGTAATGAGAACTTCTAATTTATTGATAAACGACCTGGAAGGTCGACGACCTTCCAGGTGTACAATAATACCTCGTTCTGTCCGTTGTAATAATATGAAAGTTCAAATCAAAATCTTGTTACTGATAGCACTGGTAGTGTCTCTCAGCGCATGTGGCGGCGCAAGATTAGCCTCAGGTAAACAACATAACCGCAGCTGTGCTTCGAGCTTTTAACACTTTACCCAATTCTCAATCCTTTATTCTATAGCCATTTTTCCCCTACCTTTGCTGTCGTAAATGAGAAAACTTGTAATTTTTAGTGCCATATTTCTTCTGCTTACACTTACCGTTTCTTCTTGTGGCGGTAGTAAAAGAATGGGGGGAGGGAAACAGAAAAAAGGTTGTAACTGTACCTTCTGATAATCTGATTAATCGTAGATGTCCTGGTTCTGCAGGATGCTCAGGTAGGAGTAATAACGCTCTGGTGCCATTCTTGCTTCTTCAAAAGCTTTAATCACTGCACAGTCGGGTTCGTTGAAATGCTTACAGTCGTTAAACTTGCACCCTTTCATTAACTGACGAATCTCTGGGAAATAATGTCCTATCTCTGTTTCTGCAATATCAATAATACCAAAGTCTCTGATACCTGGTGTATCTATTATCGCTGTGGTATCATTCAAATAAAACATCTCCGCAAAAGTTGTAGTATGCTTGCCTTTGGCATGCTGCTCACTGATTTTATCTACTTTCTGTGCAGCATCTGGCATCAGCTGATTCAGTATGCTCGATTTGCCTACACCAGAATGACCGCTGATCAATACTCTCTTGTTGTCTATAACTGGCAGCAGTTGTTTCTGCGGAGCAAATTCATTGTCGTGTATAGAACATAAAATACATGGATATCCTAAATGCTCGTACAGCATCTTTAAGTACTCAAAATATTCGTGCTCGCTTTCATCATACAAGTCAAATTTATTAAATACTAATGTCACCGGAATATGATAAGCGCCAGCCATCACTAAAAAGCGATCGATAAATCCTAGCGATGTTTTAGGCGAAGTTAATGTCACCACCAGCAGGGCCATGTCCAGATTGGCGGCTATAATTTGTCCCTGTTTACTTAGTTTATTGCTTTTTCTGATGATGTAATTACGCCTTTTTTCTATAGCTGTTATCACACCATAAGTTACATCGCCACTGCTCTCGTATTCGTAGTCTACCATGTCGCCCACCGCTACCGGATTGGTCGTATCAAGCTCTTTTAGCCTGATTTTGCCTTTAATACGGGCTTCAAGAATACTTTTGTCTTCCTGCCTGATTTTATACCAGCTGCCGGTCGATTTGATGACGATGCCTTTCAATACGTTTTATTAGAAAATCTTCTCACAGATTTGTTTGGTCGCCTCACTCTTACCCATGGTATAAAAATGCAGAACTGGCACCTTAGCTTTTATCAGTTCTTTACACTGCTCTGCTGCCCAGTTGATACCAATCTGTTTGACGGCGTCGGCAGATTTAGCATGTTCTATCTCGTCTGTTAAGGCATCTGGTAAGTCGATATGAAACAATTTCGACAACAGCGTTAACTGCGATTTAGTGGTTAGTGGTTTGATACCCGGAATAATCGGAACATGAATATCTGCTTCTCTGCATCTGTCTACAAATTCGAAGTATTTAGAGTTGTCAAAGAACATCTGAGTAACGATAAACTCAGCGCCTGCTTCAACTTTTCTTTTTAAGAATTTTAAATCTGTTTTCAGATTCGGGGCATCGTGGTGTTTTTCAGGATAACCTGCAGCACCTATACAGAAGTTGGTAATATTGGCGTTTGATAATTCTTCGTCCAGATATATACCACTGTTCATGTTTTTAATCTGATGAATCAGGTCGAGCGAATTGTTGTTGCCATTATCCTCTGGCTTAAAAATATTTTCGTTTTTAGCATTGTCACCTCTTAAGGCCAGCACATTGTCAATCCCTAAAAAGTTCAAATCTATCAAGGCATTCTCGGTGTCTTCTTTAGTAAAGCCTCCGCAGATAATGTGCGGCACTGCATCAATATTGTATTTGTGCATGATGGCGGCACAGATAGCAACGGTACCGGGACGTTTTTTAGTCGCTACTTTAACAAACGAACCGTCTGCTCTTTTCTTTTCTACGTAGTCTTCTCTGTGGTAGGTAACATCTATAAAAGATGGTTTAAATTCCATCAATGGGTCGATGCCGTGATAAATGCTGTCGATGCTGTCGCCTTTCAGAGGCGGTAGTATTTCAAAAGAAAAAAGCGTTTTGCTGGCGCCTTTAATATGGTCTGTAATTTTCATTGATATTAGAAGGTTAAAGGTAAATCTAATTCCTTGTCACCTCTTTTGATTTTAATGGTGGTTGTTTGTCCTTTGGTAAATTTACCTAAAGCTCTCATATAATCCTGCATGCTGGAGATCTGGAAATCACCAAGCTTTAAGATGATGTCACCTTTCAGTAAGCCAGCATTCTGTGCAGGTTTTCCCTGGTTAACACCGTCAATTCTTACGCCTGTGCCATCGAAGACATAATCGGGCATAATACCTAAGGTTACTTTGAAGGTCATTTTTTCACTCTCTTCACTTTTGGTGGTGGTGAAAGGGAAATCTTTAGTTTTATTAACGGCTTTTATCATCTGCATAGTAACACCTAATACCTGATACATGCCATGGTAGTTAATTAATTTCTCATCATCAGATGGCATGTGGTAGTCGTAGTGCTGACCGGTAAAGAAATGCAATACGGGTTTATTTTCGTAATAGAAATTGGTATGGTCTGAGGCACCGGTGCCACTTTCGGTGGTTTTGATGCGGATTTCAGTTGAATCGGTTTTGAGTTTTGTGAGGGCAGTTTTCCAAACAGGACTGGTACCAACGCCATAAATCATTAGTGTTTTTTTGATAGAGTCGAGGCGACCTACCATGTCGAAGTTCAGCATGTATTGAATGCTTTTAACATCGATGGTTGGATTTTTTACAAAGTAATTACTACCTAATAAACCTTGTTCTTCGCCACTGAATGCTATAAACAGGTAATTATTTTTTCTCAGTTTTTTGTTCTTTTTAATTTCTCTCATTAACTCCAGCATCATGGCCACACCGCTGGCATTATCGTCGGCGCCGTTATGGATTTCTCCACCACCTGTATATCTGCTGCCGCCAAATTCGTTATATCCCAGATGGTCCTGGTGCGCCCCAATCACAATGGTTTTTGCTTTTTTGTTATTGATAAAACCAACAACGTTATGAGCGGTGGCATTTACTTGCTGAATATTCACCTGGAAGGAAATATCTTTTGCTCTTAAGATTGACTGTGCTTCTTTAGCCGCAAATACAACTGGGATGGAACGCGGTTTTACATTGCGGTCGAGTTTGCCTTTTGGTGCTTCGATGGCCGAATCTACGATAACAAACACTACCGCACGGGCGCCCATTTTAACCGCCAGGTCTACCTTGTAATTCATGCCTTCGTAGGCTTCGTATTTTCCGTGTGCCACACCAGCTTCCGGACTGCCTAATTTGATGACAAAGACTTTTCCTCTGATACCATTAGTATCTGCATAGTCGTTGTGGTTGAGCTCAGGCGCAACAATGCCGTAGCCTGCCTGATACACTGCTGTTTTACCAATACTGTCTCTGTTGCAGCTCTGGGCCATCGGATAAAAGTCGCCACTCTTTGGTTTGAAACCATTCATTAACATGTTTTCTTCGGTCCATAAAAAGTAGGAGTTGGTTTGGTTGATACGCAATCTGACAATGCTAAAGTTTTGAAGGTAAGATCCAGAATCATTGCCTTTTGGCGTTAGTTTATACTTTCTGAACTCATCTGCTATATAGAGAGATGATTTACTTTCACCAATTGAACCAGTCAAACGGCCTTCCAGCATATCGCTGGCCAGGTAAGAAATATCGGCCTTCATTCGGCCTGTCACCTCTTCTTCTTTCTGTCCCATTACCTGAGTGAAAGAAAAACACATTAATAATATAAGTAATAAACGCATGGTAAATTTTTTGCGAAGATACTATTTTTTAATAAAACAAGTGGTTGATAGCCTGCCTGAATTTGCATTGCTTAAATTTCATTAATCGGTATTATCTTCGCGCCATGTCTCATATAATTGCTCCCAGCGTTTTGTCTGCTGATTTTGGTAATCTGCAGCGCGATATCGAAATGATCAATAACAGTGATGCCGACTGGTTTCACGTGGATATAATGGATGGTGTTTTTGTTCCTAATATGTCATTCGGTTTTCCGGTGATGCAAAG
>JBJTNS010000154.1:0-18320 GCA_046074245.1 Chitinophagaceae bacterium
AGCGCCACCATTCGTAGAATAACCTGCATCTACTGAAGCTATATAAATCCCATTGGTATCATTGGGATTAATTTCCATAGTTAAAGTGTACCAGGTAAATCCGAAATTGACGGTACCAGTAGGGTTGGTCTTGGCCACAAAGGTTTTACCTCCATCGCTGGATTTGTAAAAGGTTTTTAACACACCATTGTATGAGTTATCAGGACCAGAGATTGCGGCATAAACTACCTTTGGAAAATTCTTACAATAGGCCAGTTCACCTCTTGCACTCGAAGCTGAGTTAATGGAAGCTACTTTAGAAAAGGTATTGATATTGCCATTATCAGAACGATAAACACCAGCACCTTTTAAAGTAAACATGACAGAACCATCCGGAAATACTTCAAGGTCATTCATCTCTGTTCCTGTATTATAAACTCTGATGAAAGTATCTCCGCCATTGGTGCTTCTCCATAAACCTGAGGCATCTGTTGCAACATAAAGTGTATTTGAATCTTTAGGCGAACATTTTACCGACCAGTTGAACTGAAATTCAGAACGATTGGTAAAGGGCAACTGAGCAAATGATTTTCCGCCATCTGTAGATTTAAAAATTCCATAACCCATTAAATCGGCACTATTTCCACTGGCCTCTCCGGTACAGTAGTAGACAATACTTGGATTAAATGGATTCTGACTCATATAGGTTACACTAGGCGACAATGCCTGATCGTTAATTGCTTTCCATGAAGCGCCATTATTAACTGATTCGAAAACACCCCCGGATGCTCCTCCAATTAATAGTCTATTTGGCGTACTGTAATCTACCACTATGGCTCTGATTCTGCCCCCAATGTTATTAGGACCAAATTCTGATACTTTCAATAAGGCGTTTGAATTAGATCGTTTAGATGAGACAATATCCCATTGATAATTGCTAAGATCTGGTAAAACATTTTCACCATTTGTCTTCATATATAACCATTGCTGGTAATACCCCGGACGCTGTCCGTTATTTTTTACTGATGATTGGCTGCCACAAGAAGATAAAACAATGCTTGAAACAAGGAAATAGAATAAAATTCTGAAGGTCATAAGCAGCAAATATAATAAAATTTTAATGTAGTGCTTATCGATAAAATTTATGCATAACCAAATTTAATAAACCCCTAATTTTGCCCTTTAATCAATCATGTCCAATTATTCTCAGGTAGCAATATTAGCAGGAGGCTGCTTCTGGTGCATCGAAACAACACTCAACCGACTCACAGGCGTAAAAGAAGTGATAAGCGGCTATACGGCCGGAAAAATACCAAATCCGACCTATAGAGAGATTTGCAGTGGACTTACTGGACATGCCGAGGCGGTTAAAGTAATATTTGATCCTGATCAGATCAGTTACGAAATGCTTTTGAAGGTCTTTTTTGCTATGCATGATCCGACAACTCTCAACAGGCAAGGGGCTGATATTGGCACGCAATACCGTTCTGCCATCTATTACTTCAACGAACAACAAAAACAAACTGCCCTGAATCTTATTCAGCAACTGGAGTCTGAAGCTGTTTTCAATAAAATCGTCACTGAAGTAAGTCCTGCCGAAACTTTCTATGTGGCCGAAGATTACCACCAGAATTACTATGATCAAAACAGATTACAGAATAGTTATTGTACAGCAGTTATCGACCCTAAAGTCAATAAACTCAGGAAATCATTTGCCCATTTACTGAAATCAGAATAAAAAGAAAACGCCGCTAAAAGCGGCGTTTTGCAATATATGTGGCTCCTATTATTTCAGGAGCATTAGTGGACTATACTCAATTTAGTCACAGATTTCACACCGTCAATCACAACTTCAACAGTATAAATACCGCTGGTAAGATCGCCAATGTATAACTCGGTAGACTCTTGAGATAGATCTTTATTTAACACTACCTGACCAACCTGATTCTGAATTCTAACAACCGCGTTGCTTGAATTCATAAGATCGATGGTAATGAACTTATCTGATGGATTTGGATATAGTTTAAATCTGCCTGCTTCTGTAGCATTGATTCCAGTCTCAGATATACCAACTCTCTTTGTTGTTGAACACTGGCAATCTGCATCCTTCGCTTTCAAAGTAATATCAAATGCTCCAACAAAGGTAAATTGATACAATGGAGAAACGTCTGTTGAAGTTCCACCTTCACCAAAGAACCATTCATAGGTATCATAACTTGAATTTGCAGGTGTAAATTTATAGGTATTAAAACCAATCTGATTGTATGGCGCTACTGTAAATTCACAAGTAGGAATAGTAGTGATTGTAATCGATCTGGCTGCAGTATCATCACAACCATCAGGCACGCTAACAACAAGGTTAACAGTGTAAGTGGTGGTGGTCGATACCGAATATTTATGAGCAGGATTATAATCTGTGTTCACTGCGCTATTATCGCCAAAATACCATTTGTAACTTAATTCACCATCTTCTATCGTTGACAAGTTAGCAAATAATGCATCTTCGCCTTCACATACGTCCATGGTCTTAAAGTCAGCTCGTGGCTGAGTTAAAACTTTAAGTGTTTTTTCAGTTTCAGCCTCGCAACCATTACTTAAAACAGATTTTAACGAAACAGTTTTGGGACCGTGATAAGGCCATATTCTGGTATAGTTCTTTGTATTGGCACTTGCACCATCACTGAATGTCCAGGTATAAGCTGAACTTATTCCAGGAAACTCTGTAGTTGTATTAACAAAATGACTTGCGTCGTTTTTACATAATCTGTCTACTGTAAAATCTACAACCGGTGCTGGTTTAATTGTTACCGTAGCATTTGTAGAATCTGAACATCCAAATTCAGATACCATTTTTAAAACCACATTGTAGGTACCAGGAGCAGAGAAAGGATGCGTTGCATCTTCAATAGTTGAGATTGTGCCATCGTTGAAGTTCCATAATGAACCTAATTTACCACTGCTAATAGTTGAGGTATTGTCAAAATTAATATCCTGATTCATGCAAATGGCCTGACTTGGAGCAACAAAAGATGCTACCGGAGTAGGGAATACATATGCATTCTTTATCAGTGTCGCTATACAACCATTTCTGTTTGCAGTTAATTTAACTGAATATCTGCTTGGTGTGCTATATAAATGGCTAGGACTGGTAACATTAGAATTAGGGGTATTGTCTCCAAAACTCCATGTATACACTATGCCTGTGCCTGGTGTCTGATTGTTGAATACAACTGAATTACCCTCACAAGCGTTAATCGCTTTAAATGCCGCTTGTGGAATCTGACCAACCTGAACGGCAATAGTGGTGTCCTTTGAAATTCCATAAGGTGATGAAGTAGCTGTTAATTTTACATAATAAGTACCAGCTACGTCAAATCTCTGAACAGGTTCCACGAAATCAGAACTGTCTGTTGAAGTGAACTCCCATTTATAGGTAATACCACCAGAATGTATTGTAGACAAATTGGTAAAGTATACATCGTCGCCCTCACAAATTGATGTCGGGAACTTAAAGTTCACAAACGGTGTCGGTGCAACGTGAATGATTCTTGTGATCATGGTATCACAGAAATACGGACCTAAATCACTGGTGCTGATTTTTACTCTTATATTACTATCCAGTAAATCTACATCTGGAGTGAATGTTAATACCCCATTTCCAGTGCCTGGATCAGTAAACGAATACAATGAAGTATTTACTGGTGTGCCATATTCTGTTTCTAAATACACAGAATTTACCTCCCAGGTACTGCCATGGTCAGCATTATTATACCCTGTTGGTGGCGTTAACTCGTATACCAGTTGCTTATTGATCTCAGAAACATCAGGATCATTTAATAAACCTAAAGAATATTTCCCTGCAAAATTAGACCCTGCAATAACATCAGAACCAAATGGTTTTGGATTAACTGTTACAACAATGGCTTTTCTGCTAGGCGATGGACAGGTTTTCTCGTAGAAAATTTCACAATCCAATGTATATGGTGTGTAAATTCCTATTCTACCGAATTTTCCATAAACACAATTTCCACCTGTCATACTAATATCA
Source organism: Chitinophagaceae bacterium (assembly GCA_046074245.1). GTDB lineage: Bacteria > Bacteroidota > Bacteroidia > NS11-12g > UBA955 > JABMMZ01. The sequence continues at coordinate 4,028 of JBJTNS010000154.1, forward strand.
GAATTAGAATATGAGTTTGTGCCGTAGTTGATCCAGATATCTTCTCCACTAAGTGGATTTGTCGTTACATATAAACCATAATCAACTCCGGGTTCCAATACCAGTGATACCGGAATGGTGTTCAAAGACCCTCCGTTACTTAACGGTGCATCAAATATTCTGGTCCATGCCGTTGAGTCACTCTCATATCCGGCAAAGCCTCCTTTTCTGTAATATACAGTGTAATGCGGACTGGTATTACCAAATACCGACTGAACTTTAATTCCAGACATACGAATAAGTTCGTTAGCTTTAACTTTAAGCATAGCACCATTGTATTCACCCTGATCGTATGAAATCATGGTGTAATTATTGAAACCAGAACCAAATTTGTTAGTAGTAGATTTGAATCTTAAAGCCTCGGCATAGAATGTGTCTGTTCTGTATAAAAATGGAGTTGTAAAGGTGCTGCCCATCTTTAACATAGATCCGCCACTAGGACCATCAAACCAGCCAATAGAATCACTAGAACTAGCCGAAATGTCTTCTTTACCTACTCCACATTTTATAACATTTGAAGCTGTTGGAACTGATGGTGCACCTGAATGCAGGTAATTGACAGTAATGGTATCATTACTTGTTTCTGAATCCGTGTTTCCGTTCGGACTGTATGTCCAAATTTTAAATGTATATGATGTATTGGCAGTAAATGTGTAATTACTTTTCAATAAAACCTGAACAGTCTCATCAGACAATAAACTATTAGAAACGTAAACAGGCGTTTGTGCCACACCATTGATAGAATAACCAACATAGTAATTACTCACTGTGTTTGTTCCAATATTCATGATATTGGCATATAGATTTTGCGTGTAAGCACACTCATTTGGAGTTACAAAAGAACGGGTTGATAAATTGTCGTTTCCATAAATACGCTCAATTTCAACAATCATATCCTGATTGGCATTCTGATACCACCACTGACAGGTTTCAGTATTCATACCGCCCCAGTTTGGAGAAGTAATACCTGGTCTGATGGTGTATGAAGTTCCACAGTTACAAGTGTACTGATTAAGTGTTAACTCAATGTAATCTGCACTGTTACCACAATTGTAATCAGAACATCCTGTTCCTACACTCCAAACCATACCGTCACAAGATACAGAAACATCATAACCATTGTACAAAGCATCTGCAATCTGACGTACTGCGTATTTATCAGTACAGGATTTACCAACCATGTCGTACGTACCACGCATGGTGATTTTTAGATACTTGTCAGCTGTAGTATCAAGAGTGGTAATTAGACCAACCCAGTTATCATATTGAGGATCGCCAGGACAGTAACCATTGTTGTAGTCGTAATACTCGTTATAAGTTAATTTCGACTGCGAATTTCCAAGAAAAGGAAATATAATTAAGAGAAGAAAAAGAATATGTTTAATCATAGAAAAATAATTAGTTAAGGCAAAACTAACTATTTTCGAGGATTAAATATACTGATTTTCATTACTATTTATAATTTCTTACGAACATGCCTCATCTTCTGACCTTTAAATTGTTCATGTTCTTCATCATCTTTTTCATATCACTGAACTGATTGAGCAATTTATTAAGATCTTGTATGCTTTTGCCACTTCCTTTTACAATTCTGTTTTTTCGGGAAGCATTTAAAATTTCAGGATTTTTTCTTTCTGATGGTGTCATACTCTGAATCAGACACTCAATACCTTTGAACGAGTTCTCATCAACGTCAAGATCTTTGATTTTATTTCCAACTCCGGGAATCATCGCCATCAAATCCTTGATATTACCCATCTTCTTAATCTGTTGTAACTGTCCTAAGAAATCATCAAAATCAAAATCATTCTTACTGATTTTTTTATTTAATCGCTTGGCTTCCTCTTCGTCATAAACAGATTGAGCACGTTCAACTAAACTCACAACGTCGCCCATACCCAGAATACGGCTGGCCATACGCTCCGGGTAAAAAACATCCAGAGCTTCCAGCTTTTCACCGTTACTGACAAACTTAATTGGTTTATTAACCACTGATTTGATAGATAAAGCCGCACCACCACGGGTGTCACCATCCATCTTACTCAGTACCACACCATCAAAATCTAATCTGTCATTGAAATTCTTTGCTGTATTTACCGCATCCTGACCGGTCATAGCATCTACAACAAACAATATTTCTGATGGCTTTAATGCTAATTTGATGTTGTAAATCTCATTCATCATCTCTTCATCAATACTCAAACGACCCGCTGTATCGACAATGATGACGTTGTTATTGTGTTCCTTAGCATATTTTATGGCGTTTTGCGCAATTTCAACAGGATTTTTGTTCTCTGTTTCTGTGTATACATCAGTATTGATTGACTGACCCAATACTTTCAACTGCTCAATCGCAGCAGGTCTGTATACATCACACGCAACCAGCAATGGGTTACGCCCCTTTGAACGAATATATTTCGCTAATTTACCAGAAAATGTTGTTTTACCAGAACCCTGCAAACCTGCAATTAATATAATCGCCGGTGCTCCCGTAATATTAATGTCTTTTTGCTCACCACCCAATAATTCCTTCAACTCATCGCTAACAATCTTTGTCAACAATTGTCCGGGAGATACGCTGGTGAGTACGTTCTGACCTAGTGCTTTTGCCTTTACCTGATCAGTAAAATCTTTTGCGATTTTATAGTTAACATCCGCATCAACTAAAGCTCTACGAATTTCCTTAACTGTCTCTGCGACGTTAATTTCAGATATCCTTCCCTGACCTTTAAGGTTTTTAAAGGCTTTTTCAATCTTAAGACTTAAATTTTCGAACATATTGCACGCTACGGTTTTTGAGAGGTGCAAAAATACGCTTTGTCTACCTTATCTCAAAAGAACAAATATTCCTTCGAGATTAAAAGAGGTAACTCCATCTAAAGCAAGGGCCCTTACTTTGTACACATAATGCCCCTCCTGGCAGGGCTGGCCTTTATATGTACCATCCCAACCGACTGTAACGTCGTCTGACATAAACACCTGCTCTCCCCAGCGGTTGTACACCTCGAACTTATAGTCCAGTATAGGGTTGCCGGTTTGATTAAATATTAGAATTGCCCTCGGAATAAAGACCTCATTCTTGGTATCTCCATTTGGAGTAAAGGCATTAGGAACAAATATTTTTGCCTCAGAAATTAAACATAATAAGTTAGAGAAACTCTCTACAAACTCACTGGTATCCTTGATGGCCTGAATTTTAAAACAGATTGAATCATCAAGTTTAGTATCTAAAAAGTCGAACTGATACTGAGAACTTGCTGTGTCTATTGAGCCAACAATTTTGAAGGTATTATTCTCTCTCAGCAATACCTGATATTGCTTTACTCCACTATACCACTTATCGTATTTAGTCCAGTTCAGTTTGGCCACATACCCTTCACTCTTGCCCTTCAGCAAAATGGTGGTATTTACCGGACTTTCAGGAGATTCAGCACCACAATGATCAACTGCTTTGATCGTATAGGTATACGATACTCTGTTGGTTTCCATATAAGGATCGTCATCTATATACCCCAGAGAATCTGATACATCATAATGTGTATTCATCGCTGAACCAGTGTAAGAACGGGTTATCACATAATGGTCGACATTCTTGATGTAATTATATCTGCGCCACTGTGTGTAGGTTTTGTTGCCAGGTAATACTGTAGTTCTGACAGAATTAACCGGTACACTCGGAGCAACATATAAAGATGTTTTACAAACTGTGTTACTTCTTGAAGTCCACTTGCCTGTGCGCTCCAGTGCTTCGACATAATAACAATATAACTTATTACACAACTTCCTGTCGCGATAAGTTGTCTGTCCGCTTACTGTTGAATCCAGTAATTTAAACGGACCACCAGCCTCACTTCTGTAGATTCTATATCGTCGTACATTGCCAGCTCCCCATCCTTCATATGGCAGCCAGTCGAGTATCAGATCATTAATAGCCGTATCTGTCACCTGAAGAAAGATGGTACAATGCGGGAAGGTAACTGCCCCCAGATTACTGCATTTATCTCTGGTCTTAATCACATAACAATACCTTGAAGCATTAACATCAATGCCTGAATTAACACGGTATGTTGTATCCTTTCTATTTGGTGTACTATATAACAATGTATAATTCGGCGCATTGTCATTAAACAGTCGATATCCGGTAAAATACTTGAACTTAGATTGACTCCAGTTCACATCTATAAACTGATTATTGCTAACTGTAACAAAGTTCATAGGTTCAGAAACCGGACCAATAGTGTCGTTTGTATAAATAAATTTGTCTGCAGTATCTGTACAATTGTTCTTGTCTTTTACCAATAATAAAATCTGGCTTAATCCTATCTTTCTGAAATTATATCCGGCATTTTGGGTATAAGCAGTATCCGTCACAACTGCCGGATCTCCGAAATCCCATTCCCAATTCTTTATATCCGAATTTGAAGGTAAACTATTCGCATTAAACTGTATCCGGCCGTTATAGCAAACCGAGTCTGTTGATGCTGTAAATTTGACATCAGGCCGCTTATGAGCTTTAATAAACGCAAGATTTCTAACCGGATCCTCACAACCATTGGCAGCCTTGGCTATCAGAACTGGATTATAATCTCCGGGAGGGTATGTGTATCTCGGAGCAAATGAGTTGCTTTCAATAGTGCCATTACCATCAAAATCCCACTTGTAAGAAACACCCCCAATTGAAATATTCCTGAATTGTACCTGCAAATCAGCACAACCAGTGTCATTTAATACAGTGAACTTAGACTCTGGCGATTTCAAAACTAATATGGTATCCTTGGTATACTGAACAATACAACCAAATGAGTCAATCACTGACAATGTTGGCTTAAACTTCTGGAATGGCAAAGCTCGGTCAAATATCTGATAGGTATGTGTATTGAAATTAATGGAATCCAGGGTACTTCCATCGCCGTACTCCAGGAAGAATCGTCGATAGTATTTACTTTGGTTATTAAATTTAACTTTCAGTTTCTCACAACCAATATTATTGGTCAGGAAAAACTTCGGAATTGGTCCGATTACCTTAATGTAGCCTTTCTTGTCTGAAGTATCATTACATCCGTAACCTTTAACAATAAGTTTAACATCACTTCCGTCCGGACCAGTATTCTGGCTATATAAATGGGCAAACGTACTAAGATTATTGGTAACAGAATCGCCATCTCCAAGATACCATCGATATTCATAAATAGCAGGATGTCTAACAGCTGTAATTCTTGCAATAATTGGCGCACAATAATTCAATGTATCATCACTGCTGAACTTTGCTTTTATATTATTCGAATAAATCGCAGCTATGGTTGTATCCGTGCAGTTTCCATCTCCATAGGCAATCAGGCCTACTTTATATATGCCCTCATTTTGAAACAAAATTCTTGGGTTTTTAGAAGTATCGGTTGGAAGAAATACTGCCCCACTGCCTGAATCCTTCATGAACCACTTAAATTTAATGGCATCTTTATCTGATTGATTGAAGAGCCTTAGTGGTTTGCCAACACAGGCATAATATGAGTTACCATTCGGCATGTATGCCGCTACAACTCCGGATGTCATAGTTGTTGTATTAACAGAATCATTGCAACCGGAAGCATGCGTATATTTAAAATTAAAATAAAAATATCCAGACTTCTTAATAAACACACCCGTTGGATTCAAAGTTGGCTTTCTAATTACCACTTTGTTAGTATCATAATAACTTTGCCAAATATGTGTAATTGGCGTTGTACTATTGTTCTTGAAATTATACGTGTAGGTCTGATTGGCAAATAAGGTTGCATTAAAAGGATTGCAAACCTTCATTGGATTAATTTTAGGCAGGAAATTTACACCACTTACCTTGAGTCTGAATGGCAGATTAATGGTATCATAACAAGTTAATCTAACAGAAAACCGCGTATACTTAATGGTATACATACCTGGCAACAAACTGATATTAATACTATCCCCATTAAAAGTATACTTTACATTTGCACTATCTTTATGCTGAAAGATCCAACGATGATTATATGTTTTATAATAATTAGAATCTTTATACTTAGCACTAAGTCCTACATACTTTCTAAAACAAACGTTAGAGTCGCTGATATTAAACTTTGGTATTGGTCTCTCGATAACAACTTCTCTCACTTTTGTTAGCGAATCTCTACAACCCAGGTTATTAAAGACTAATAATTTAACTGTATAATGTCCGGTATCCGGGTAACTAAGTCTTGGATTGGTTACAGTATCAGTTTTAATAATTCCACTTGGCAAATTGTAAAAAGTCCAACGATACCTGTTTTCTGCTTTACTGGTTCCACGCATGGTAGCGTTCTCGAACTCCATCATTTCTATAGGACAAGCTGGCTTGGGTTTCCAGCCAAAAATTGGCAATATCCTCTTGATGTACAAGGCATTTCTTTTCAGAACGGTGTCTTTACATCCATTGGCACCTGTCACAATTAACCTTACAGCATATGATGCATAATTAGGGCAAATAAGTTTCCCTGGATTTGTTGTAACTGTTTGAAGACTGGTATTAAGAAAACTATCATTGTATAAATCCCATCTCACACTTTTCGCAATTCCTACATTCATTCTTGATGTATCAAACACACTGAAGGTATCAGGACGAAGACAACTATAACTATTGGGAATGGTAAAACCGCCTATCGGACCATTAACTGTGATCTGATTTGGATAATTTCTCTCAGACTTACAGCCATTCAGCTCATCAGATACGTAGATAGTATAAACCCCAAAATTTGTAAATTTGAATGAGTGTTTATCTGGTGTGATAACGGTTCGGACTATATTATTCGGAATAACAGAAATCAGAGGTAATCCGCTCCTTCCATTGTTTAACGTTACAGTCAGATGCTCATTCCCGCACAACACATTCTTACTAAAACTTGTATTTATGGCTGTGCTGTCAGCAAACATTAAAAAATTGTCCCTGACTTTTTCATACTGACACCCTCTTTTTGTGGTGACAGTAAGTTTAACATCAAAAGTGTCTCGGAGGTTGTAGAGAACATTTTTGGGTTCGTAAAGAGTTGAAGAAGCTGGTACAGCACCACCGGGGAACGACCAGTTCCAGGAAGAAATTGGATAACCTAATGTGTCTGTGAGATTTTCAAAATTTAAAAGTTTTGGCGTACAGCCTTTTAGCTTATCCGCCATAAAATCAACTGAGATAGAATCTGGCAGCAGCACTGTACTATCAAATGTCTTTTTACCTTCACAACCAAAACTATCTCTCATGAAAATTGTAAAACTCTTCCAGCCTGTCGGAGCATGAAAAATCGCCTTGAGTGTTTTCGGACCATTGCTGTACAAGGTATTATCCACCAGCCAGTCGCGAGACACTGTCTTTGGAGAAAGATCTGTTAAGACCACACTGTCTTTGAAATTACAAATAACCGTTTTAGACACTGAATACTTAGGCACCGGAACCGGCTTTGCCTGAATAAAATTAACCATGTCGATCACACAGTTACTTCCGTCCAGATATTTAAGTTTTACACGGACATTAAAAACCCCTGAAGTTGCGTACAACTTCGTATAAGTACTGTCTGAAGAAACATAACCCGCACCAAGATCCCATTCAAAGGTAGTTCCCGCAGGAAACCTGTGAACTTTAAATCTTACTATTTTGGGCACACACACAACCGTATCGTCTGACGAAACATAGGCCGTTCCACATTGAGCGGACAACTCATATCCCGAAAGGATAAAAAGGAGAAAAAATAATACGATTTTATTGAGTTTCATAAACCAATAAGTAGCAAAAATACGATTAAATATCGAGATTTGTGTAAAATAATACTACTTTTGCACAATATACAAACATTTAACGCTTTACTATATGATTAGACGAATCCATTTGATTTTGGTTGCCTCAGTATTAATTATTTCTGCCTGTAACCAAAACACTAAAGAAACTGAAAACTGGAAAACTGTGTACAAAAACGCCTATACCAATGGTGATTATCTGACAGGTGTTGTGGCATTAAACCACCTTTTAGTTTTGGATTCTGCTAATAAAAAAGAGTATATCGACTCACTGGCAATGTACTATACCAAAAAATTAAAAAACTTTAAAGCAGGGAAATTATTCGTAGACAAAGGCCTTGAAATAGACCCTGACAATATTACCCTGATGGAATATAAAAGTATTTTTCTGGGCGCTGAAGATAAGGTTCAGGAGTCTAAAACTCTGATGGAAAAAGCTTATAAGTTATCTGGCAAAAACAAACATAAATATTTAGTTGCAGCAATGCAATTAGCCATAGATAACGATGTAGTGTCATACGTAAAATCTGTCAATAGCATCCTTTACGGCAAGTATACCCCGGAAACTATTGATGTAAATATCGATGAAAACACTTCACAGAATGTTGATCTGAAAGCGTATTGCTATGTAGAAAAAGCAAAAATGTCTTCAACACCTGCTGAAGCTGTCATGTATCTTGACTCAGCATTGATGATTACTCCCAATTTCCAGGAAGCAATCTTCTACAAGAATAAATTTACAGAAAAAACTGCTAAATAATCAGAGTCTAGGTTTCCAGGATACCTCTTCAACGCCTTGTTTCATTGCTTTGTAGCGACTCAACACGAAGAGATAATCTGATAATCTGTTGATGTACTGAATGATGATGGGCTCTAAATGCTGCTCTTCATTCAAATGCACGATTAAACGCTCTGCTCTCCGGCAAATGCAACGAGCCACATGACAATGTGAAACTTCGATACTGCCGGCAGGTAAGACAAACGACCGTAATTCAGGTAATTCAGCATTCATCTGATCTATGCTTTCTTCCAGTAACTCTGTGTCAGAGTCATGCAAATCTGGTACTATCATTTTACTGCCAGGAGCAGATGCTAATAAACTTCCTACCGTAAACAACCTGTCCTGAATCTCAGGCAATACCTTACTATTAATCTTATCATCAATAAAAGAGCGAAGAATTCCAATATACGAATTTAATTCGTCAATGGTTCCGTAGGCCTCGATTCTTATATGGTGTTTAGCTACCCTATCTCCTCCGATTAATGAGGTTTCACCTGAGTCGCCGCGCTTAGTATATATCTTCATAAGTCCTTAAACAATTTTAGTGGCCGATTGTTCAAATTTTTCATTAATTGCGTCAGATTCAATCAATCCATCTCTTAATCTTACAATTCTTTTTGCATTCATCGCAATATCTTCTTCGTGTGTCACCAAAACTATCGTATTGCCTTTTGCATGGATATCTCTGAATAAATCCATAATCTCGACAGAGGTTTTAGTATCCAGATTTCCTGTCGGCTCGTCAGCCAGCAATATGCTTGGGCGATTAACCAAACCTCTGGCAATCGCAACTCTTTGACGCTGTCCACCAGACAATTCGTTTGGCTTATGTTTCATCCTGTCTTTTAATCCAACCTGAATAAGAACTTCCTCAGCTCTTTCTAACCTGTCCTTTTTATTGACTCCGGCATACACAAGCGGCAAAGCAACATTCTCTAAAGCAGACATCCGTGGCAGCAAATTGAAAGTCTGAAACACGAATCCTATTTCTTTATTTCTAACTTCCGCCAGGTCATTTTCTGTCATTTTGCTGACATCTGTACCATTAAGAACATACTGACCTTTGGTAAAAGAATCCAGGCAACCAAGAATATTCATCAAAGTAGACTTACCCGAACCTGATGGTCCCATTAAAGCCACATACTCGCCTTTGTAAATATCAAGGTCTATAGTTTTCAGGGCATATACCTCTTCATCCCCAACTTTATAGACCTTCTGTATGCCGTTAATGTCAATTAATTTGACCATTATTTGTTTTGTTCAATTACCTTAGGCACTCTGAAATAATCGCTGTCTTTCTTTGGGGCATTTGATAAAATCTGTTCCCTGCTGAATGATTGCTCGACCACATCTTCTCTGACTGTATTCATCGTTTCAGTCATATAAATCAAAGGCTCTACACCTTCAGTATCCACTTCGTTAAGCTTCTCGCAAAAATCGAGTATGTTTTCAAGATCAGTTTTAATCTTAGCTTTTGTTTCAGTGTCAAATTCAAGTCTTGACAAATGCGCCAGTTGCTCTATTTTTTCATCTGTTATTTTCATGGATAATGTGGTTTTTTATTAATTCCTGTTCAATCAGGTTGTAAATCTCGTCTCTTAATTGATTACTATCATCAATATTTAGATGATCGGTTTTGATTGCCCGATGAATTTTACATTTGATAATTGTAGGATAGTACTCAAATTTTTCGTCAGGCAAAGCTTTAAAATTATTATAAAAAGTTACAGGTACAATTGGCACCTTGTTTTCTATGGCTAATTTAAAGGCTCCATTCTTGAAAGGCTTTAAAAGTGGTGTTTTATTCCAGATAGTACCTTCCGGAAAAATTAAAATACTGTAGCCTTTATCCAACTTGTCTTTTGACTGCAAAAAAGCGCGATGGGCGCCCCTGACACTTTCTCTGTGAACACCTATATCGACAGTGCCGAAAAACTTACCAAATAACGGAATTTTTGATAACTCAATTTTTCCCATAAACGACATTTTTAGGGGTGCAAACAAACCAAAAACAACAATATCAAGGTAAGATGTATGATTAGAAACAAAGACACAAGGACCGTGAAATGACTTCTGTTCGCGGTAAACTTTTGCGAATGAACCACACAACATGAAGGTGCCCCATGCCCAGATCTTTCTTAAAAAATTGGCCGCTGGATATAATTTCTCAAAACTCAGAAACAGAAAGAAAAAAGGGTAAAACAGCAGAAATATGCTGGCAAATACCAGCCCAAACCAAACAAACCCTATTTTACCAAGTACTTTTCTCAATAGTCTCTATTCATTCTTGCTTTCATGAAGTAAGCAAATATAGCGCTTAAAAACAATCCTCTTGAACCGCCTAAAAATAACTGATAAATAAACTGACTTCTAACAGTGTAATTGTCTTTAATTTCCTGATATTTTAACAAAATATCTTTCTCTGGCATCTGAGGAAAATATTTACTGGATTTAAACTGATTGGTTTTGATATCTACAAGCTGCGCGATAATCTCTGGCCTGAATTGTGAAACGTAAGAAAACAACAATGACACCGAAGCACCGATTATGATACTAAGGAAAAAACCAAGAAATACAGCTCTTCCCAGCATAAATTGCTCCGGATCCTGCTTTTTAAATGACTTTAAAAACAAGTAAATACCAGTTCCAGGTACAATTAAAAACTCACCCAGAACCGCAAACAGATGCTGCCAGGCATTCGGACTTGAAGCAACGGCCACCATATAGATATAACTCAGGGCAGCTGTTGCACTGCCGAAAGCTAAACCATAGATCAATAATTTCTTACTCATAAAAATGTTTACAAAACTATGACAAAAAAAGATGTGAATGCTTTGTTTTGTCAAAATATTATAGAAAATTTGCAGTTAATATGGAATTGAAAGACATTGTAGCAATTGCGGGTATGCCCGGACTTTATCATGTGATTGGTCAGAGAAAAAATGGCCTTATTGTAGAAACCTTAGATGGTACCGGTAAAAAAATCCCAACATCTCCAACCACCAAAGTTTCAATTTTATCTGATATCGCCATGTTTACCATGGAAGGTGAAGAAAGATTAGCGAAAGTACTTCTCACTATTTTTGACAAAACCAAAGAAGGACTTACTGTTCCTGACAAAAAAGCTTCAGATGATGCCTTCCCTCAGTTCCTTGGAAAAGTACTTCCAAACTACGACAACGAAAGAATTTACCTTTCTGACATGAAGAAACTTGCTTCATGGTATACTATTTTAAGTGATAAATTTGACTTCGAAGCTTTGAGAAAAGCACTGGAAGAAGAAGACAGTGAAAGCGAAGGCGAAACAAAAGCAGAAGTAAAAGCTAAAGCCGACGTGAAAGCTAAAGCTGAAAAAACCGTTAAAACTGCCACACCTAAAGGTGATACCAAAAGTAAAGGCAAATCGGTAAATACCATCAGAAAAATGGCTTAATCGCTTAGGTATTTTTTGATATTAATTCAAAAATACCTAAGTTTGCACCTCTTTTAATAAAAGGTCGGATGGCCGAGTGGCTAGGCACGGGTCTGCAAAACCCTCTACAGCGGTTCGAATCCGCTTCCGACCTCAAGCCCAAAGGATCTCACAAAGTGAGATCCCTTTTTTATTCCCAAAGACCACGTCAAGCAATTCCTATTGCTTGTAAGTGGGCTGAGGGAATAAAAAACAATCTTTGCCTTAGCAAAGATTTGGGCTTGAAGGCTACATCCTTCCCCGGATCATAAAATAATCCGCTCTAATTTTCTTAAAACATCAACTCACTACTGTTGATCTTTCTTATAAATGAAAAGTGATAACATGAGCATCAGACTAATCAATCCGGACGATAAAACAGTCCAGTAATTAGACTGGAAATTAAAAAACCCATAAAGACTTTCATTGAATACTTCCATGGGTCTGCTAAGTAAATCCCATGAGTTAAAACGCATATCCCTTCCAATAAAAACACCAAAACCACTTAATAAACAAACAAACGTCATCACAATTCCTACGATTGTCTTGCTTAAATATCGATCAAGTATCTGCCTGATATCGTTTAAAGAAATAATTGCGATAACAAACGCCAGGATGGCAAAATAGAAAATAGTTATAAAATCAATGGCAAATGCCAGTCCGTAACTACCCTGTAAATGCCGGTAATCAGTTAACATATAGGGTGCATTGGGAAAAAACATCAGCCAAACTATCAATAAAGGTAATACCTGATAAAACTTCCTGGTATCTGAATATGGTCGTAAAACCAAACTAATAAACATAGGAACTAAAGCTAAAAACACATTCCAGAGCAGAAATAAAAAAGACTTCTCAACTGGCAAAACTATTCTTAAAAACATCAGCATGACTCCGATTCCTAGAGCTTTAATAACTTTTTGGATTAAACTCTGACGCAACTGTATGCCAGTCCTTATAACGCGAATAATTTGCACAGTTCGAAAATAAGGCACTTTTTCATGCATTGATAAGTGATTCGTTTAAGTGCCCTGAAAATCGATAACTTTTTGTAGTAATCAACAGATTCTAACCTTACTAAAAATAGTCTGAATTGGAATTCTCGTTGTTTTTAACAATATTTGAAACATTCTTACCTTTTGAACAGCGCTAAATCACATATATATTTTGCATCCGATTTTCATCTGGGTGTTCCTAATCATCAATCATCGCTTGAAAGAGAAAAACTCATCTGCCAATGGCTTGAAAAAATACGTTCAAACGCTTCTGAAATCTATTTAGTAGGAGATGTTTTTGATTTCTGGTTTGAATATAAGCATGTTGTGCCCAAAGGTCATGTCCGACTCCTGGGCAAACTTGCCGAGATGGCGGATGAAGGAATTAAATTTACCTACTTTAAAGGCAATCATGATATGTGGACTTTCGGTTATCTGGAGGAAGAAATCGGTGTTAAAGTAGTTAGCAACGAACTGATTATTGAAAGAAACGGTAAAAAGTTCTTTATACATCATGGTGATGGACTCGGACCAGGTGATCATGGTTATAAAATCATTAAAAAAATATTCAGAAATCCTTTATCTGTAAAGCTTTTCGGATTTTTACACCCTTATCTTGGAGTAGGATTGGCAAAGTTCTTATCCCGCAGAAGCAGATTAGGGAAAGGCAACAGCGATAAAATATATCTTGGCGACGATAAAGAATTCATTCCCGTCTTCTGCAAAGAAAAACTACTTGAAACCCATTTTGATTTCTTTGTTTGCGGCCACAGACACTATCCTATTGAATTAAAACTTTCTGATTCTTCAAAATATATCAACCTTGGCGAGTGGGTGAATGATTTCACATATGCAGAATTTGATGGCACAAATCTTGAATTAAAAACATTCAAAGCATGAGCATCAAAACTGTCTTTAGCCTGATTTTTCTGAGTGTATTTTTCCAGTCAAATGCGCAGAATAGCATTGTTAATGATTCTATTGATATCCCCAAAGGCAGCTTTATTACGACAGACAATCTTGAAAATCTATTCGTAATCACACCAACAAACGATATCATCAAGTATGACAAGGAGGGCAATAAACTAGCTACTGCTAATTTTAAAGTTCTTGGTAATATCAGTTCAGTCGACGCTTACTCGGCGCGTGCTGTGGTGTTGCGGGCTGCATTGGCCGCAGCTTTGAAAACATCAAAACCCACGCGATTCAGGGTGCGCGCAAAGGTTTCATGGGTTTCACGCTTGTCTTTGTAAACAT
>JBJTNS010000155.1:0-6588 GCA_046074245.1 Chitinophagaceae bacterium
TTTTCATTCAGAAGGGTTGCTGACCCTAAAACTGCTTCTCCCGGAGCATGGATTTTTAACGATAAAATGGATTTGCGTTGTTTTACAACCAATGACTCTGTTCCCTTTCCAGTTATAGCACTTAACGATTCAACAGTGCAGATTACCTTGCTCAAGGCTTTCAAACCTTTTATCGGGATCTTGTCCATGAACTATTGCTACATCGTCCCAAAGGGTATTAATACCTCTGAATTCAGAACACATCCTGTAGGGACCGGACCATTTATGTTCAGAAAATGGGAAGACGAGGTGGGGGTTTTGCTTGGTCGAAATCCGCTTTACTACCGATTTGAAAACGGGCAGCGTTTGCCATACCTGGATGGGGTAATGGTAGATAATATTAAAAATAAACAAACAGCTTTTATGAAGTTTGTGCATGGTGAATACGATTTTTTTAACGGAATTGATGCCACCATTAAGGACGAATTAATAAGTAGAAGTGGCGATTTAAAAGAGGCATACAAAGGAAAGTTCAATCTCATTAAATCTCCTTTTATGAATACTGAATATATCGGATTTAATATAGATCCAAAGTTTGGTAAGCATCCACTAAATAACACCGATTTCAGAAGGGCTGTTAATTTTGCAATTGATAAAAAGAAACTGATCATGTATCTGAGAAATGGAATTGGTATTCCTGCTCAGTATGGCTTTGTGCCGCTAGGGATGCCTGGATACGACTTTGACAAAATTCATCAGCAGACGTATAATGTTGACAGCGCAATCTATTATATCAAGCGCAGTAAAGTTAATTTAGCAGAAATGCCTGAAATCGTTTTAAATACTACCCAGGACTATCTTGAGCTGATGATTTATGTGCAGAAGGAACTTCAGAAAGTGGGCATTAAAATGAAGATAGAAGTGCATCCTTCCAGTTTCTTAAGGCAATTAAAAAAAGATCAGAAAATAAATTGTTTTCGGGGTAGCTGGACTGCTGATTATCCGGATGCAGAAAATTATCTGATCTGCTTTGAAAGCCGTAATTTCAGTCCGGGTGGACCCAATTATTTTCATTATACCAACCCTGCTTATGACGAGCTCATGCAGAAGACAATGGTAGAAACGAATGATGTTAAACGAATGAGTTACCTGACACAGGCCGAAAATTTGATGATGAAAGAGATGCCTTGTATCATTTTATATTATGATGAAAGCATCAGAATGAGTCAGAAATGGGTAGAGGGCTTAACGTCCAATCCAAACAATTTTCTGAGGCTAAGAACCGTCAGGAAATTAAAACACTAGGCTTCATTCAGCCTGTTTTCCAGGCGTTCCAGATAACGCCATTTCAGAATTTCTATCTGTAAACTGGTCCATATTTCTTCGCTGGCATACTGACGAATGCTCTCTAATGCTGTTTTCTTGAGAGCCTGAATCTGGTCTTCAATATCGTAACGGTTATCTTCGTTAATGTCGTCAATTAATTCGTTCAGGTCCATCATCTCCATCAGGAAGGCTTGTGGTAACTGAACCGACTTGTCTTCCAAACCCGTTTTTAAATTGAGCAGATAAGAAGCACGACTGATATCTGAACCCAGTGTTTTGTAAGCCAGGTTGTTGTATGCGCTGGAAGAGATGGCAATATTTTGAGACTCTGCATCACCAATATAAAAATCCGGATGATACATTTTACTTTTCTCAAGAAATAATTGTTTTAGTTCAGAAGGATCAATTTCGAATTTTTCTTCCAGTCCGTAAAAACTAAAATAGTCTTTTGTATTTGGCAATATCAGTTTGCCGTTATTCATTATTTATTGAACAGTTTAAAGATGTCATTGCCGAAGGCAAAAACCATTAAAGAAAGCAAAATGACCATACCAATGACCTGCATTACCTGCATAAATTTATCGCTAAGCGGACGACGGATGATCATTTCTATAATCAGGAAAACAACGTGGCCGCCATCGAGTGCAGGGATAGGGAGTAGGTTCATAAAGGCAAGAATGAGCGATAAGAGTCCAGTTAAGGCCCAGAATCTCGACCATTCCCAGGTGCCACCAAACATTGTAGCGATGCCAATCGGACCCTGAACGGATTTACGTGGATCGATTTTGCCGCTTACCAGTTTCTTTAAACCAGTGATATTGTCGGAAAGTGATTCTATCGCTCTGGAGTAGCCCAGCGGAACTGACTGACTAAAGGTATACGTAAAGTCGATATAATCATTTTTGTTTGGATCTTGTGGGAAGAAGCCTAAACGACCATCTTTTGTAAGTTTAGCTTTGCAGTTAAGGGTGTCGCCGTTTCTTACGTATGTGATTTTAATGGACTTACCAGGGTAATAGACAAGATGTTCTTTAACCTCGTGATGGTAAGTGGTTGAAGTATCATTGATAGCAATAATCTGGTCGCCTTTTTTTAGTCCGGCGATATCAGCTGGTGATTTTTTTTCAGTGCTGTCGATGATGCAAGGAAGTCGCAAATCAAAGATAGAGTTTTTCTTATCTGAAATGCGGTTAATGATATCTTTTGGAAGTGGAATTTTAACAGTTTGACTATCTCTGAGAACATCGTAATGGTTCCCATCATTTAGGAAAATTGAAGGTTTTTTGGTTTCGTCAACGTATTTAGCTTTGATACCATTAACGCCAGTGATAAGGTCGCCGTCTTTTAAGCCAATTTCTTTACCAACCTCTTTAGCATTGATGCCGAATTTTACTTTTTCAACAGGCAATCTTGAATCACCATAATACCATAAAGAGAAAATATAAATGAGTATACCAAGAACAAAGTTAACAGTAACGCCACCAATCATAACGATTAAACGCTGCCAGGCTGGTTTGCTTCTGAACTCCCAGTCTTTAGGTTCGGATTTTAATTGTTCGGCATCCATGCTTTCGTCAACCATTCCGGCAATTTTTACATAACCACCAAGAGGCAACCAACCGATACCATATTCGGTATCACCTTTTTTAAAGCTAAATAATTTGAATCCCCAGGCATCGAAAAAGAGGTAGAATTTCTCTACTTTAATTCCAAACATTCTTGCAGCAGCAAAGTGACCGAGTTCGTGAAGAGTAACCAAAATTGCCAGGGCCAATATGATTTGCCCGGCCATTATCAATGCATCCTTTTAATTTATTAAAGGGGCGAAGATAATGAAATTAATCTATATCGTTTGAAAGCATCGGTGAACAGGCGATTTGAAGGGATTAATTTGAATCAGAGTCTCAGAGACTCTATGGTTCTAACATAATCATACTGAATATCTTCGTGTAATTTAGACATTGTTGTATCTATCTTTTTTATTTGCTGAAGATATAGATTCTGAAGTGCGGTTAGGTTGCTTTTCTTCTTTAAAATAACTTTTAGTTTGGTGGTAAAATAAATCAGTATCTCGACCTGTGTGCTGGCCTGACCAGAATATTTCATAGGTTTAGAAATAAACCTGGCGATTTTTCTGATTTGCTTCATGTATTTATATGATCCGTTATCAATCAGTAAATCAAACATCATGTCAATTTCTGCCTGAACCTGCTCTATGTAATTTGCTTCATCCGTACTTTCGTAAAGCAGGTAGGAGAGAAGTTCTTTGTTCTCTTTTTTATATTTAGCCATTCTGAGGCAAATGGCTGCAAGATCGCCCGCATCCATACTGCTGATGGTTTTCTTTATCTGGTTAATGGAATAGGTGTTCATCTACTTGATGTGTTTACTGTTCTTTGTTTAATAATGTCTCCATCGCCCGGATAATGTTCGATTTTATCTTTTTTCCGTATGGGTCGTTTTTCAGAATCATCGACTTGCTGTAGGCTAGCTGATAATATTCGCAGGCTTTTAATCTTAGCCCCATGTCATCGTAACTCTTGCCTATGTTCAGATATAAGGAAGGCAGAAATGTGGCAGTAGTAGTCTCTGGAATTCTCAAAGCAAAATCAAGTGCCATGATATCCCATTTTAAACGTTCACTTACGTCAGCAAGAATTCTTCCCATATAGTGGGCAGATAAACATTTTTCTGTGTCATTGGTAGCCTCTTTCCATGCTTTTTCTATCAGGGTTTGCCTGTGTGAAAGATCACGACTGGTAATGCCTTCTGCGCAAAGTTGAACGATTGTATTTTCCGGATCGAATAACATCAGACAAATATACCTCTTTGAACATTCTGTAGAAATATTTTAAAATAAATTTGCGTAAGTAATTACTTACATATATTTTTGCTTGTAACTATTATGACAACAGAATCAAAAGTAAATGGCAACGAGGTAGTGCATACCCGCTTTATTAATGCAGCGAGAGAGCTGGTGTTTGACGCCTGGGTTAATCCGCATAAACTTGAAAAGTGGTGGGGACCGGATGGATTTACGATAACTAATTTAGAAGTAAACATGCAGTCGGCGGGATGCTGGAGATTCACCATGCATGGTCCGGACGGCACCGATTACCCTAATAGAATCAGATATTCTGAAATTGAAGTTCCGGAGCGAATTTCATTCAGTCACGACGATGATTCGGATGGTGAAAGTGAATTTTCAAAACATGTGAGTGGTTTTCATACCTATGTTACTTTCGAGGAAAAAGATGGTGGAACTTTGATTACCATGAGAACGGTAATGCCTAGTGCTGAAGCTTTGCAATATGTTATCGAGAATTTCAATGCTCTTGAAGGTGGCAAACAAACATTGGGCAATCTTGATAAATTCTGCACTGATTTATGAATGCAAGAAGA
This sequence comes from Chitinophagaceae bacterium, assembly GCA_046074245.1. GTDB lineage: Bacteria > Bacteroidota > Bacteroidia > NS11-12g > UBA955 > JABMMZ01. The sequence continues at coordinate 4,708 of JBJTNS010000155.1, forward strand.
GATGTTTTTCAGGCCATAGCAGATCCCAATCGCAGAGCTATAATTAGTATGCTGGCAGATAAACCCATGCATTTGAATGGCATTGCTGAACAGTTTGAAATTAGCCGGCCTGCCATCTCACAGCATATTAAGTTGCTGGAAGAATGTGGACTGATAAAAGTGAATAAGAAAGGGCGTGAGCGATATTGCGAGATAGATGCATCGCAATTAAAAGAGGTAGCAGAGTGGGTGAGTACCTTTAAGAAATTATGGGATAAGCGACTGGATAAACTGGAATTGTTTTTAAAAGAGGCCGGAAAAAGATAATTGTTAAATTACAACAAGTCCATTACCTCGTCGCTAAGCACTGGTCCAAGCGCCACACCCATCCCACTCATTCTGACACATAGTGTTAAATATTCGTCAACTCTCTTGACTATTGGAATTTTTTCTTCTCCCATTGCCATGATACCACTCCAGTGCATATCTATTTCAAATGATCTGCCTGGGAGGATAATATCCTGCATATATTTTTTAAGGTGCTCGTAATTTGCCGTTGTACCTTCAAAGTCGTAGGTTGTCTCTTCGGCTTCAAAGTAGTTTCTTGCCCCACCGAGTAAGACTCTATCGTCTATATTTCTGAAGTAGATATAACCTTTATCGTTATGAAAGATGCCATCAAATGGTAAGTTAGAAATAGGTTTTGTGAGAATAATCTGACCTCTTGCCGGCACAACATCCAGTTCAGGCATGAGTTGAGAGCTGAAGGCATTGGTAGCGACAATGAGTTGTGAGCAGGAGAGGCTCATATTATTGTCGGATAAGAGGGTATAGCCATCAGATGTTTTATTAAGCGAGCTTATATTGATGCCATATAAAGGAATAATACCAGCTTTATGGGTAAGTTCAGAAATAGTTTCATTGAGCATACCCGAATTGATCATGCCTTCGTAAGGATTATACAGGCAATCTTCGAAGCAGGCCATTTTTAGATTATCTGATTTTCGCCATTGGAAAGCATTTTGCTGACCGGTGTATTCATAAATCAGTTGATTGATTGATTCAAAATGATTGCGTGCATCCTGGTATTCTTCCTGGTCTGTATAGATTTCGTAGCTACCGGTATTGCGATATCCGATATTGCTGTCCCCAAAAGTTTGCACAAGTTTCTGAATGCCTTGAAATCTTTTATTGAGGAGCGACATCACCTCGTGTTGAGGAGAACGTTTAAAATCATCGAGAATTTCGGAGACACTTCCGAAGCAGGCAAATCCTGCATTTCTGGTAGATGCACCATAAGAAATTGGAGAACGATCGACGATACCGATACGGGCAATCGGGTATTTTGCTTGTAGTTTAAGTGCGATTTGCTTGCCAATCAGTCCCGCGCCTAGCACTAAAAAGTCGAATTTCCTCAGCAAAACCGAGCGTTCCCAATAGGATGAAAAATGTTTCATAAAAAATTTTCAAAAATATTTGGAGCGAATTTAATTTTTTTTCTATATTTGCACCCCCAAACGGGAAGAAAAGTTCTTAAAAATTCAAGCGAGAATAGCTCAGTTGGTAGAGCGCAACCTTGCCAAGGTTGAGGTCGCGAGTTCGAACCTCGTTTCTCGCTCAACAAGAAGCCCAAAACAGGGCTTTTTTTGTTTGCCCAGGTGGTGGAATCGGTAGACACGCAGGACTTAAAATCCTGTGGCTTCACGGCTGTGCGGGTTCAAGTCCCGCCCTGGGTACATAATGAGAGTGAATGTGAAAGCGAAAGCGGTAACATTTGCTCTTTTTTTTTGTCCATAAATTCCCCGATTCGATTCTTATTCTTTTCTCCAAATTTATCCTATTTTAACAACCTGGAAGGTTGTGGAACATCCGAAAAGTCAGCTTAAGTTTTTGATTTAAAAA
>JBJTNS010000156.1:0-2838 GCA_046074245.1 Chitinophagaceae bacterium
GTTAAGACCTTTCTTAGCTGAGATTTCCTGAGACTGGAACTTACCGCCCCATTCTTCAAACAGGATATTCATTGCAGAAAGTTCTTATCTGATTTTTTACGGATTAGCACCGTCTTTATCCACTTTATTGATGGCAAAGATCATTGGAACATTTGCCGCCTGAGCATGACTGATAGCCTCGCGGGTTTGTGGCATGATGCTGTCGTCTGCCGCGATTACGATAACGGCGATATCCGTTACCTTGGCACCACGAGCACGCATAGCGGTAAAGGCTTCGTGACCGGGAGTATCAAGGAATGTGATTTTTTGTCCTTTTGGTAATTTAACCTCATAAGCACCGATGTGCTGGGTGATACCACCCGCCTCGCCAGCGATAAAGTTTGCTTTACGGATGTAGTCTAGTAAAGATGTTTTACCATGGTCGACGTGACCCATTACGGTTACGATAGGAGGACGTGAAATTGATTTTTCAGGATCGTCAATTTCTTCAGTAAACTGAATGGTTTCCTGAGCATCCACAAATTCTACTTCGAAGCCGAACTCGTCAGCTACAAGTGTAATCGTTTCAGCATCTAAACGCTGATTGATAGACACCATGATACCAAGAGAGAAACAGGTTGAGATAACAGAAGTTACCGGAACATCCATCATTTTAGCGAGGTCGTTTGCGGTCAGGAATTCTGTTACTTTCAGAATCATACCTTCCTGCTCCATACGCTCGTTTTCCTCTTTACGGGATTGGTAGTGGACATCACGTTTCTGACGTTTGAACTTAGATTTAGATGTTTTACCTCTACCAGAAGAGTCAATTTTGTTGAGGGTCTTCTTTAATTTATCCTGAATTTCTTTTTGAGAAATTTCCTTTTTAGGTTCGTCTTTTCTTTGGTGAGTGCTGCGGTTAACTTTAATTTCCTGTTGGATGTTAACCTTTTGAGCACCTGATTTGCGTTTGCGCTTTTCGCGGTTAGCTTTGTCCGGAGCCTGGAATTTTGATTTGATAACCGGTTCAGGTTTCAATTCAATTTTTCCTTTGATGGTCAGACCGTCCAGTTCAACCAGATTAGCTTTCACCAGTTCTCTTTCGTCAATTTCTTCCATTTCCGGAGCAACAGGCTCTGGTGTAGCAACAACGATAGGTGCTACAGGTTCTGGTTCAGGTGATTTCTTAACTTCTGCTTTTGGTTTTTCAACCGGAGCTTCTTTTTTCTTTTTATTCTGACCGTCCAGGTCGATTTTACCTTTTACCTTTAAACCAGTTGTGGTTTCAGGTTTAGGCGTTTCGATAACTTTTTCTTCAACTACCTTAACGGGTTCTGGTTCTGGTTTTTCTTCCTTAACCGGTGCTTTAGGTTTTTCTTCTACGATAACGTTTTTAATGAAAACCTCTGTCTCAGGTTCTGGTTCAGTCGGTTTCTCGTCCTGCTTTTTCTTTAAGGTCGATTCATCCGCCTTAACGACAGTTGTTTCTTCACGTTTTTTAAGCTTGCTGCTTAAACCCGCAGATTTGGATTGTTCTTTTACTTCTTTGTCTGAAGAAAAAAGTTCGGAAATGTATTTGTACATTTCCTCGTTTAGCTTTGCAGTCGGCTTGTTTTCTATGGCAAAACCTTTCTTCTGCAAACTCTCAATAATTGTTTGCGTACTTACATTGAATTCCGATGCTGCTTTACCTAATCTTATTTCTGCCATTTAATCTTTTATAGTGCTGTATTTGACAACTGTTTGCCAAACGTGCAAAGGTAAGGTTTTAATGCAATTTTTGCAAATAAATAAACAAAGTGTACGATTTAAGGGGCTTTTTTACCTCAGACACTTGAAATAGTCAAATGGTTCAAGGCAGTCTTTACAGCGGTAAAGTGCTTTGCAGGCGGTACTGCCAAACTGGCTGATCAGCTCTGTTTTTTTACTGTTGCAATGCGGGCATTCTATCTGGTCTGGTTTCCCGAAAAGGGTGTCAATACTGATGTCTTCATCCTGGGGCGGGGCAATACCATAAGCTTTTAATTTTTGTTTGCCTTTCTCGCTCATCCAGTCTGTCGTCCACGCTGGCGAAAGTACCAGTTTTACATCGTTGTTAATTCCTTTCTCCAGCAATGCAGTCCTGATTTCCATCTCTATCATGTTCATCGCAGGACATCCGCTGTAAGTAGGAGTAATATGCACCATCACTTTGTCTTCAAGAGCAATAACCTCGCGAACCACGCCCAGGTCGACTATCGACAATACAGGAATTTCAGGATCACTTACAGATTCTAAAATTTCCCAAACTTTTGTTGTGTTGATCATACCATTCATCAGAGCCACAAATATACAGAATTCAGCAAGATACTAGCCGATCAGCTTTTGTAAAATTTTATGACATTCCTCATATTCGTATCCTTTGGATACCAGATGTTTAAGTGCTTTTTGTTTGAGTTGCCATCCTATACCACCTTTATGAGTTGCCAGATATTTTTCAGCCTGAATCTTTAAACTTTCCTCATAATCATCGTCGTCGATTTCGCTCATGGCTTTTTTTATGCAATAGTCGCTGATGCCTCTCATTTTTAATTCCCTTATAATCCTGGTTTTTCCCCAGTTTTTTTGTCTGAATTTTCCTCCTGCATAAGCTCTGGCAAAGCGTTCTTCGTTTAAAAAACCTGCTTTTACAAGGTGGGTAAGAACTTCGCCAACTTCGTCTGTATTTAATCCGTAATCATACAATTTACTGGTAACTTCTTTATGGCAGCGTTCCTGATAAGAACAGTAATATTCAATCTTGGGAATGGCTTGCTGCTTGGTGATTTTTTCGGTTTTTCTTATCTGCTCGTCCATATCACAATAGGCTTAACTTTTCTG
>JBJTNS010000157.1:0-4485 GCA_046074245.1 Chitinophagaceae bacterium
TTCGTCTCTTACAAATGATTTTTTTAATTTACTGTCTATTTTTTACTACCATCTGGTCCGGCAGTATTGGTTTCATAAGCTTTGATAATCTCTTTTACAAGTCTGTGTCTTACAACATCATCAACATTTAAAAGCACCATACTTATCCCCTTTATTTTCTCCAATATCCGTGTTGCTTTCAACAATCCGGAAGTTTGCTTAGCAGGCAGGTCAACCTGACTTAAATCGCCGGTTATTATCACCTTAGCACTCGGTCCCATTCGGGTCAGAAACATCTTTATCTGTAAATCTGTGGTATTCTGAGCTTCATCAAGAATAACAAAACAATTATCCAGTGTTCTTCCGCGCATAAATGCCAGAGGAGCCACCTCAATGGTTCTGTTTTCCAGATATTGCTTCAGTTTTTCAGCCGGTATCATATCATCCAGAGCATCGTATAAGGGACGCAGATACGGATCAATTTTTTCTTTCAAATCACCAGGCAAAAAACCAAGACTTTCGCCAGCTTCCACAGCAGGTCGCGTAAGAATTATTCTTTTAATTTCCTTATTCTTCAAAGCTTTAACAGCGACAGCCACTGCTGTGTAGGTTTTACCTGTACCAGCTGGCCCAAGTGCAAAGACAATATCATTCTTGGCTATCTCTTTCACCAATTTTATCTGATTAGCCGTTCTGGCTTTGATAGGCTTTCCGTTATTTCCAAACAAAATGGTATTATTGTCAGAATCCGGACTGTTTCCAGCATTGGCATCCTGATTAACAACAGCTTCTGGTCCGAAAACTTCACCAAGAAGAGAGTCGTTAAGTTCGCGCCCCTTGGCAATCAGGATGACAAACTGTTCAATTTTCTTTAGCAGTAAATCAACTTCACTTTCTTCTCCTATGGCCTTTATTTCATTACCTCTGGCAACAATTCTTAACTTAGGATAATGGTGCTTGATTTTCTCCAGGTACACATTGTTTGCTCCGTAAATTTCAAGTGGGTGCAAATCTTCGATTAGATAACTTTTTTCTGCCAATGCTTAAATAGGTTTTTTAAATGATTAAATAGTGGATATTTTTGCCAACGAATATACAAAAAATTTGACCTCCGTTTATCTAATATCTGATTTTCAAAATGGCTCTTACAAAATTGGTCTTTTAAAGTCGGCATGGATGCGCCTCAACCCTTCTGTTAACATCATTGACATCAGCAATGACATTCGTTTAAATAACATTATTGAAGCAGCATTTATCTCAGATCAGCTGCAACTGGACAAGAGTAAGAAAGAGATTGTATTAATTAAAGTTGGATACACCCGTGAGTCTGTGGTATATCAGAGAGAGAATACACTTTATATCATGCCGAACAACGGACTGATTGGCATGTTGCCGGGCGGAGTCGATTCCAGTAAAGCCTATCTTTGCATGGCGGAAGACGAGAACAAAGTCTTAAATCTTTTCCTGAACGACCGCATAAATGAATTGACTCCTGCAGGAGACCGACTGGAAATCCGGTATCAGAGACAGGCAAACATCCAGAGCGATATTGCCACTGCCGAATGCATCTATACCGACCATGTAGGGAATTGCTTCTTTAACATCAGAAAAGAACAGTTTGAACAATTTATTTCATCCCGGAATTTCCTTATCAGAATTCAACATATTCCCGGAGTGGAATTTAAGAGGATTAATCAATCGATACTTGAAGCTGACCAGAGTGAGGCCATCGTGCGATTCAGTAAAAGCGGTTACCTGAAACTACAGATCCGGCAAGGCAACGCAAAACAACTATTCAGAATAAAAGAAGATACAAAAATTATTATAGAGCTGAAATGATCAACCGAATTGTAAAAATGCATTTCCGTCCGGAAGAAACCGACAACTTTCTGGCATTGTTTGAAGAAGTAAAAGACAAAATCCGTTCTTTTGAAGGTTGCCAGGGTGTAAATTTACTTCGCGACATCAACGATACCAGTATCATGTTTACCTATAGTCAGTGGGAATCTGAAGCACATCTTAACAACTACAGAGCATCAGATTTATTTGCCGAAACCTGGAAAGACACCAAGGCTAAATTTGCGCATAAAGCTGAGGCCTGGAGTGTTGAACAAGTTGTGGGAACTGCTAACAATAATTTAAAGTAATTTGTAGTTTAATAAATGTCATGAAAAAAGTTGTATTGCTACTTTTGGTGCTGATTCCTGTCCTTTCTCAGGCACAAAATCCTTGTCCCTCCTACCCTAAAGCTGAAAAAGCCTTTCAGGCAAACAAACTTAAATCGGCAGATAAACTGATTGATAAATGTCTGGCTGACAATAAAAGTAATCCGAGTGCTTATTTACTGAAAGCAAAAATTCAATTTGCCATTTATAAAGACAAAAGCATTTCAGCAGACTATCCAGGAGCGATGAAAGATGCTCTTAAGTATGCTGAGAAAGCAGTAGAAGCTGTTTTTGAAGGCACACCCAGAAATACCTTTATTAATTCCAACAGTGATTTTTTCGAACTTTTGGTAAAACAAAACACCAAAGAAGCACTGGATGCCTATAACAATAAACGCTATGCCAAAGCACTTCCATTGTTTAAAAAGAACCTGAGTTTTAAAGTTGATACACAATCGATGGTATATGCTGCCGACTGTTACTGGCAGATGGAACAGAAAGATGAAAGTTTGCCTTTGTTTAAAAAATCCGCAGAGATGATTTATGCTGCGGTATTAGACAGTAATTCTAAGATTTATGGCTTCCACAAAGAACCATTTCGGAGACTTTGTGAGTACTATGCTAAAAAAGGAGAAATGGATTCTGCGTATTTGTATGTAAAAAACGGTCGTGAAATTTTACCTGATGATCCAAAGCTGAGTGAGTATACCTATAAACTGATGCGCTTTCAACTGGATAAAATTCCACCTAGCTACGATTATCTGGCCATGGTAAAAAGCGGTCTGAAAGATTTTCCGTTTGACTCATTCTTGAACCACCGTGAGAACTCTATATACATTTACTTATTAAACGGCATGGCTGAAGCCGGAGATCAAAGGCAGTTTGACAGTTTGCTGAATGTTTATGCCAGTTCAAAAACAGCTAAAAAAAGTCTGAAACAACTCACTTTGGTTAAACGATATGATATTTTTGCCGCCCTGGAAAAGGCAGAGTTTCTAAACGCCATCATTCAGTACTTCACAGATTTTGGTTTACCAGCTGCCTCTTATTCAGCCTGGATTAGTCAATATAACTATGCACATCCGGGAGTAAGTGAGGCACAGAAAAACAAGGACCTGATGGCATTGATGAGCACAGAAAACAATATCCGACTGGGAAAAAACCTGTATCAGTATTTTATGCAGAGAAATTTCAAATCGGTTGTAGCAGCTGATTTCATTAAATCCTTAAGTTCATACACCGATAGTAAAAACGGAATACAGATTTCGTATGTTGACATTCCTGCATTGATATCTCTAAATGAAATGACGGCGGGTTTTAAACCCAAAGTGCCCGCTTATGGTTTAAAAATTAAAACTGATCGTATGCGACTGATTGATGAAGCGGCAGACAGTGGCGATTTCAGACTGGCCCGAGAAACACATAAAATAGCAGCAGCTAAATACCCTGATCAGCAAGTTAACTTAAACAAATTATGGCGAAAGATCATTGAAAATGATTTTAAACGCAACTATTATGGAAGTCGCATTAATGCTGCAGGCAAAAAAGAAGCTGGCATTCCTGAATACAGCTGGAGCGGGTATGCCGACTCATGCAAATGGGGAAAAATGAGTGAAGACATTGTGAGCAGAGCCGAGCAAAGAATTAATTATTTCAGAAGAATGGCTGGTTTAACAGAGATGATAGCACTTACGACAGAAGACAACGAAATGTGTCAGATGGCCGTGCTGATGTGTGAAGCCAACAAGAGTATGAGTCACGAGCCCAACGACGGCTGGCGTTGTTTTATTCCTGCCGGAGCGGATGCATTAAAGAATGCCATTTTATCTAAGGACGGCAATCCGGCTATAGCAATAACAGCAGCCATGGGACAGAACCATGCCACAGCAGGCAACAGGCGCTGGTTATTATACCCTAATGCTGCTTATATGGGCATTGGGACTTCGAAAAGTTATACGGCAATAAAAGCCATAGACAATTCGGCAGGAATAGACACCAATAAATATAAACAGCAGTTTGTAGCCTGGCCACCAAAGGATGCCTGTCCGAAGATGCTGGTCTTTAAAAAATGGAGTTTTTCAATTGATCAGGCACTTGAAGGCGCAGTGGTAACAATGAAGGATGGCAGTGGAGCGGCGGTAGAACTTAAACAAGAAATCCCGGTGAATGGCTATGGCATGAATACCCTGGTTTGGGAGCCACAAATCAATACCATGTCATTGCCAGACAACAGCAGTTTTACAGTGAGTATTGTTTTGAAAAGCAAGAAGACATATACGTATGTGGTGAATGTGATTGATGTGAAGTTGTAGTTTTTTCCTAACCCTTCCAGGGTTTAAAC
>JBJTNS010000158.1:0-3797 GCA_046074245.1 Chitinophagaceae bacterium
ATCATCACCTGTAAATTCTTAGGCACTAACGGTGGTACTACCGCTAACGCTATCAAGGCGGTTGACTATGTTACCAACCTAAAAACCAAACACAGCTTGAACATTGTTGCTTCTAATAACTCTTGGGGTGGCGGTGGATTCTCTCAAGGTTTAAAAGATGCGATTGATAGAGCTGGTGCAGCTGAAATTTTATTCGTTGCAGCTGCTGGCAACAATGGCACTGATAATGACGTGACTGCCAGCTACCCTGCAGGATATTCGTCAAGTAACATCATCGCTGTTGCAGCAATCAATAACACTGGTGGCTTAGCCTCTTTCTCTCAATATGGTGCAACTACTGTAGATATCGGTGCTCCAGGTGTTAGCATTTACTCTACACTGCCAACTTCTAAAAACAAATCAACTTACGGTGCATACAACGGCACTTCTATGGCAACTCCACACGTTACTGGTGCGGTTGCTTTATATGCATCTATCAATGGCTCTAGTAGTGCAGCGACTATCAAAGCAGCTATCATGAACAGCGCTGTTGCTACATCTTCTCTTAACGGAAAATGTGTGAGCAACGGTCGCCTGGATGTTAGCGGCTTCTAAGATATTTTTTTTAAGTATTGAAATTCTCTCATGACTGCCTGGCAACGGGCAGTCATACTTGTTAAAAAAAAGGGATTGCAAAAGCAATCCCTTTTTTAGTAAATGTAGTTGACTAGTCGGTTTTGTAAAACAAGGGTTCCAGCTGCTGAATCTCTTCTACTGTAAACAATACCGAACGTATCATAAAACGTTTTCCTGTTGGTATTTCAATTGAGAAGCTGGAGCCTCTTCCCTCTACAACATCTAATGTTATCTGAGTGTGCTTCCAGTATTCAAACTGGTCTTTACTCATCCAGAACTCGCAGCCTTCAACAATCCCCAAACCTACGTCGCTATAACCTATCCTAAAATCGCCTTTCTGAAAGCACATCGGCGAAGAGCCATCACAACATCCTCCACTCTGGTGAAATACCAGGTCGCCGAACTGCTGCTTTAATGTTCGTATCAAATCAGAAGCTGATTCTGTTGCTAAAACACGTTGAACTGTCATATTAATAAAAAAGCACCACAGAACGAATTCTGCAGTGCTTGTATTATGAGGGTAGATTAGAAAAAGCCTAATTTATTTTTGTTGTAAGAAATCAGCATGTTCTTCGTCTGGCGGTAATGGCCAAGCATCATTTTGTGGGTTTCTCTTCCAAATCCTGATTTTTTGTATCCACCAAATGGCGCATGTGAAGGATAGGCATGGTAACAGTTTACCCAAACTCTGCCTGCCTGAATGGCTCTTGGCACCTGATACAATTCATGTGCATCGCGGGTCCACACCCCTGCTCCTAATCCGTACAAAGTATCGTTGGCAATTTCCAGTGCTTCTTCAGTCGTTTTGAAGGTGGTTACGCAAACAACCGGGCCGAAAATTTCTTCCTGGAAAACTCTCATTTTATTGTGCCCTTTTAATACTGTTGGCTGAATATAATAACCGCCGCCAAGTTCTTCCGGCAATGCATTTGCAGCGCCACCACAAAGTACTTCTGCACCTTCTTCTTTACCGATATTGATATACGACAAAATCTTTTCGAACTGATCGTTAGAAGCCTGTGCTCCCATCATAACACTTCCATCAAGCGGATGTCCGGTTTTTATAGCTTTTACACGCTCGATAACTCTGGCCATAAACTTATCATATATGCTTTCGTGTACCAGTATTCTTGAAGGACAGGTACAAACTTCTCCCTGATTCAGGGCAAACAATACCGCACCTTCTATGGCTTTATCAAAGAATGCATCATCTTCGTCTGCTACTGAAGGGAAGAAAATATTAGGTGATTTTCCACCTAATTCCATCGTCACCGGAATTAAGTTTTCTGAAGCATACTGCATGATTAAACGACCAGTAGTAGTTTCGCCTGTGAAGGCTACTTTCTGAACTCTGGTAGAAGTGGCTAGTGGTTTACCGGCTTCCGGACCAAAACCTGAAACAACATTCAATACACCGGCAGGCAGAATATCTGCAATCAGTTCCATTAAACACATAATAGACGTTGGTGTTTGCTCGGCTGGTTTTACCACTGTGCAGCAGCCTGCAGCCAGAGCTGGGGCAATTTTCCAGCATGCCATCAGTAAAGGAAAATTCCATGGAATAATCTGACCAACCACGCCCAATGGCTCATGTAGATTGATGCTTACAGTGTGTTCATCGTGTTCAGAGATAGTACCTTCTTCGGCTCTTAACACACCAGCAAAATATCTGAAATGATCAATACACAAAGGCAAATCTGCTGCTCTGGTTTCGCGAATGGCTTTACCATTGTCTATGGTTTCGATAATTGCCAGGTACTCGAGGTTATCCTCCATCACCTGAGCAATTTTTAAAAGCAATCCGCTTCTGTAAGCTGCTGAAGATTTACTCCATGCCGGAAATGCAGCATGTGCAGCATCCAGGGCAAGTTCAATATCTTCGGCACCAGAACGGGCAGCTTTGGTAAATACTTTTCCATCGATTGGAGAAACGTTGTCGAAATACTCGCCTTTAACGGGAGCAACAAATTTACCTCCGATAAAATTATCATAATGAGGCTTAAAATTAGGTCTTGTAGCAATTGTTGTCATACGATTATAAAAATTTAATGGGTGCAAGGTGGACAATTGCCCCGACTTTCAACTTCAGAATATTCCCATCTTATAGCACAAAATTCCCATTTTTACGGTCCGACTTCCAAAAGTCGTTTTAATTCTTATATTTGCTTTACAGAAGTATCATGTTCATCCCCGGAACTGTCAATACCACCCCTATCGATAAACTCAAAACAGAGGTTGAGAACAGAACCACCTACGCGATAAACAATTGTGCCCTGAGCATTTTCGAGACCCATAAAAAGGCCGAAAAGGTGCGCTTAACATTTGATGGCTTTACCATTACTTCTATGCTTAGAGGCAAAAAAGTATTGCATGACAGCATCAATAATAACCAGCTCAACTATCTCCCGGGCGAATCATTTTTACTGAAAGCAGATGCCGAAATGCTTATTGATTTCCCGGAGGCCAATCATGCCAATCCTACGCAATGCACTGCCCTGGTGATTGATAACGATTACCTCAAAAAGCAACTGACATACATCAACGAAAACTTCCCTAAAGAAAAAGAGTTCTCTGATGAGTGGAGCATGGACATTGATCAGCTTTGGCTACAAAACGACGAAAAAATAGCTGTCCTGGGCAATCGACTGATTAAAATATTTTCGGGGAATGATCCTTTAAAAGACATATTGGTTGACATTAAACTTAAAGAACTGATGGTTTCTATCATGAGGCATCAGAACTTTAATCAGCTTACAGAAAACCAGCAGAACAATCTGGTCAACGAGCGGTTCAGAGCCGTTATCGAGTATATCAGAAGAAATATCACTTCTACGTTCAACACAAGCGAATTAAGTAAAATGGCATGCATGAGTAAATCTGTTTTTTACAGAGCCTTTACCAACGAATTCGGACTGCCGCCTAATCAACTTATCCTGAACGAAAAAATACGATATGCAAAAGCCATGATGCAAAACGAGCAGGTAAAAATTAAAGAAGTCTGCTTCGCGACAGGGTTCTCAGACCCGAATTATTTCTCCAGAATATTCAAAAAAATCGAAGGAGTTAGTCCTATAGAATACCTGCAGAAATCGCACCTGGATTAATCCTGATTCACAAACTCTACGATAAAGGTTGCTCCCTTATCAGGCTCACTCTCAACCCAGATATTACCACCCATGGCT
>JBJTNS010000159.1:0-3219 GCA_046074245.1 Chitinophagaceae bacterium
GGAAAATTGTCTTTTTTACTTTGCTCGAGTGCGCTGTTGTACTCGCCTCTCACAGCCCACTGGTAGGCATCTACACCTTCCAGATCTTTGAAGAATAATTTAGGATAAAAAGTTGCAAAACTCTCTTGCAGCCAAACATCGTTACCACTTCTGGCAGTGATCAAATCACCGAACCATTGGTGGGTTAGCTCGTGGCAGTTAACGCCCATATAGTTTCTGTCTTTGAAACCTCTGTTGTCGACCGTAAAGAAATCGCCAAAGATGGTAGCAGACGTATTTTCCATAGCGCCGTATAAGAAGTTCTGAACCATAATCTGAGAGTATGAACCCCAGGGGTAAGGCGTACCCGTTTCATCTTCCAGCAGCTCAATCATTTTCTCTGTATAGATACTGGTAGGTTCAACACGATCTTTGAATTCAGGGTAGTACCAAAACTGCACCGGCGTACCGCGTTTGGTAGTCGTTTCTTTGACATCATAAATACCAATGCCCAGCATTAACAAATATCCGGCATGAGGCTTTTCGAGATGGTAGTGCCAGGTTGAAGTATTATCGTCATTTTCTTTAACGCTGAGTTTACGACCATTGGATAAGACCTTATATGGTTGAGGCATTGTGACTACAGTCTCGGTAGTAAATTTATCGTTCATGCAGTCGTACATCGGAATCCAGTAGCGGTTGTCGATGCCCTGTCCCTGAGTCCATATTTGTTTGCGGATATAGTTAATATCAGGTTTACCGGTATTTTCAGGCTGGTTCCAGCCGATGAAGTAGATTCCTTTTTTAGGCGTAGCGGTATAGGTAAAAACCACTGTGTGCTTCTCGTCCCAGTTTAAACGTTTAGCAAAACGAATCACAACACCTTCTACATTGGTATTGAAAGGCACTGGAGTACCATCCATTTCAGCACTGATGATACTGATACCTGGCGCATCAAAAAACAGGGTATCAATATTCTTCTGCAGGGTAGTAAACTGATGGGTAACTTTACCAATAACTTTACCGGCTTCAGGTTCAAATTTCACTTCCACTTTCATGTGGGTGATATCGACACTATGCTGGCGCTCAGCGGCATTGGGATCAGAAAGATAATGGATGTGCGGGGTTTCAATTTGTGCAGCTAGCGATGCGCAAAAAAGAAGCAATAAACTTGTAAAAACGGATTTCATTTTTGTTATAAAAAAAGCAAATATAGGGATTCAAAACAAATTGTGTAATTTTTCAGGCTCCTTATATGGTAAGCACGTTACGGGACAGGCTGTGGACCGTGGGTCCGACTTTTACCGTGGACCGTGGGTCCGACCTTTACCGTGGACCGTGGGTCCGACGGTTATACGGCGACGGACCAACAGCAAGGCTATGTGTCAAATAATATGGCGTCAATGTTCTTGCGGCGAAATCCCCGCCTGAACGGATTCATTCGGGCAGGCCCGCCTGAACGGATTCATTCGGGCAGGCCCGCCTGAACAGATTCATTCGGGCAGGCCCGCCCGAACAAGGTCATTCGGGCGAGGCGTGCCCATCGAGCGAGCAATCTATCGAAGTTGGATTGTATAGCGGGCTCCGATTAGTCCCGATAATTATCGGGAGGTAGATAAAAATCAAGTAAAAAAATCTGCGTTTACCTCCGGAGGAGCCAGTCGTGCGCCAGCAATCCTCGCCGCAGGCGAATCCTACAAAAATCCATTCTAAACGGAGTTCAAAATCAATAATCCCCGCTAATCCACGCCAATCCTGTTAATCCCCGCCTGGTTTCTATCTTGTTTCCGCCGGTCGCTGAACCGGCGCCTATCATATGTCTACAATAATTAAGATTAAGTTATTTTGTGCGTCAGCCAATCAAATGAATCATATTAATCATATGAATCATATACATCAACGATAAATGCCAAAATAATCCTTGCCATTTACATCAACAGACGCTCTGTACATACCTTCGCTGTTGAAAGGTAATTCGATGTTGCCCTGTGCATCCAGAGCAATCAGTCCGCCCTCGCCACCTATATCCACGAGTTTTTTCATGACGACAAGGTCGCAAGCCTCTTTTAAGGTATAGCCTTTATATTCCATCAGACAACTGATGTCGTAAGCCACAACAGAACGTAAAAATAGCTCACCATGACCGGTGCAGGAAATCGCGCAGGTCTTATCATTGGCATAAGTGCCGGCCCCTATAACGGGCGAATCGCCAACTCTGCCAAAGCGTTTGTTGGTCATGCCCCCGGTACTGGTTGCAGCGGCAAGGTGACCGTGACTATCGAGCGCGACGGCACCGACAGTTCCCATTTTCTTATTGGAAGCAGCGGTGTGATCAAGTTGAAACTGATCGGTATCTTTGATGTCCAGCCACTGCTGATAGCGTTGATCAGTGTGAAAATAGGCGTCGTCTGCAAACTCGGCACCCACCAGTTTTCCGAAACTTTCAGCACCCTCGCCTGCCATCATCACGTGTTCAGATTGTTGCATCACTGATTTGGCCAAAAGTATGGGATTCTTAATCTGTTTAACACCACATACCGCACCAGCCATTAAGTCGCTACCCTGCATGAGTGCAGCATCCATTTCATGCTGACCGATGTGATTAAATACGGCACCTTTGCCAGCATTAAACAGCGGAAAATTCTCCAGTTCTACCACTGCTGCTACAACGGCATCAGTAGCCGAACCACCAGAAGTCAATATCAGTTTTCCGGCATTTAAAGCCAGAGATAAACCATGAAGGTATTGCGCCTCGAGTTCGGGCGTCATCAGCGAGCGGTTAATAGTACCAGCACCGCCGTGTATAGCAAGGGTAAACATAGTATTAAAAGTGGAGAGACAGTTAGGCGAATTAAAACAGCGGATTAAACCAGCATTTTAACAGGCTCTTCGAGTAACTCTTTCAGGGTGTTTAAGAATTTAGATCCTACCACACCATCCACCACACGGTGATCACAGCTCAGAGTTACTTTCATCACATTGGTTTTAGCAATCTGACCGTTAACGATACCTACGGTTTCTTTCACACCACCAACTGCCAGAATACAAGCATCAGGCGGATTGATGATAGCGGTAAATTCTTCTATACCAAACATCCCCAGATTAGAGATGGTAAAGGTATTGCCTTGCCAGTCGGCAGGTTGTAATTTCTTTTCTTTGGCTTTTGCGTTGAATACTTTTACTTCAGAACTGATGGTAGAAAGTGATTTCTGATCAGCAAAACGCACAACAGGCACCAGT
>JBJTNS010000160.1:0-7222 GCA_046074245.1 Chitinophagaceae bacterium
ATTTTGTTGATGCTAATCCAGTAGCTGGTATCCAATACTACAGACTAAAACAAACTGATATCAATGGCGAATTTACCTACAGCTCTATCTCTCCGGTTAATTTTTCTACAGCTATCAGCTCACAACTCAATATCTTCCCAATTCCTGCAAACAACTTCATTAATGTTGAATTGTCAGGTGCTTCTGAAATGACCGTTACTATTTACAATTCTAATTGTCAGAAAGTATTTGAATCAACTTCAGGTAGTCTCCTGAATATCGATATACAGGAATTCAACGCTGGTCTTTACATCGTTGAAGTAAAAGCTGACAACAATGTTGTTAACTCCAAATTCCTGAAAAATTAATAACTGAATGTTAGAATAACATTTTGTGTATTTGTGTAAATTGAGCGGACAGTCGAATGATTGTTCGCTCTTTTTTTGTCCACTAAAATTTCAAAAAACTGCCAGTTTTCGTGCTCTTTAAGTCTAAAGTACTACCTGTTTTAATCGTCATTTTTGGACACTTTAACCCCCTTTTTAACATTGTTACAGAAAAAGGACTTGTTTTTACTAGTTTAATAGAATTGTTATACTATTTTATTTAAAAATAAAAAGAATTTGCAATATGCTGTAATTCAAGCCTATATAAAATATCAAATAATAATTTATATCGTTTCGGGAAAAAAAATTGTGTATTTGAAATTTATTGTTAATATCTTTGCCATGTAAAAAATAGGTATAAATACTCAGAATGTAAAAACACCTAGCTTTTTCAACGCATTTAAATAAATACACAGAAATACAATGAAACAAACAAACAAACTATTCGCACTTTTAGCAGTAGCCGCTTTAACGGCTTCTTCAGCGTTCGCTGTAACCAAGACATGGACTGGCGCAACCAGTATTGCCTGGGCAACTGCATCAAACTGGGCTCCAAGTGGAGTACCTGCAACTGGCGACGATGTAATCGTTCCAGCTAACCTGAGTAATTACCCTGAACTATCTGCTGCAGCAACTGTAAGAAACTTCACCTTAAACGGTGGTACTTTCAGAACGAACAACAATAACTTCACAGTTACTAATAACATGATTGTCAACGATGGTAACTTCTTCGCTTTCTCTGCAACCATCACTGCCAACAACATCGACCTTAACAATGGTGAATTAAAAATTCAGGGTGATAAACTGGATCTGGGTAACGACTTAACCCTGGATGGAGGTATCATCACTGTTACTGGAACCGACTTTAATGTAGACAATGATTTGTTCTTCTTGTCTGGATATCTCGACTTTGATGGTTATAACATGACTGTTCAAGATGATTTTACTTATGTTGGTGGTGGTTTCCAAAACGAAGGCGACTATGTTAGAACTAGAAACTTTATCTATGATCCAGCTGGTGCTACTCACTTCCTGAACTTTGAACTTCAGATTACAAACCAGTTCACTTTCCAGAGTGGCTATCTTGTAACCAACAGCACTCACATGGTTGTATTCGATTACAATGCCTCGGCTACTGGAGCCAGCGATAATACACATATCGTTGGTCCGGTTAAAAAAGAAGTAAACGGTACCAATAGCAATAACAATAATTTCACTTTCCCTATCGGTAATGGTACTATATATGCACCAATCAGAATTTCTGATCATCAACAATCCAACTCTAATGATTACTTCATCGCACAGTACTTTAGTTCAAGACACCCACAGGCTGGTGGAAACTTCGGTTCTGGTATCGATCACGTAAGTCAGGCTGAATACTGGATGCTTGACAGATTTGCAACTTCAGGTACTCCAACTACAGATGTAAATGTTAGATTAACTTACGACGAAACTACAAGAAGTGGTCAGGTAACTAGTGGTAACGATCTTAGAGTAGCCAGATGGAATGGCTCACAGTGGGTTAACCAAGGTGGCCAGGGCAATTCTAATGTAAATGGTTTTATAACAACTACCAGCCAGGTTACCAGTTTCAGTCCGTTTACCATCGGTTCTTCAACTTCTGCAAACCCGCTTCCTATCGTTTTACTCGACTTCAATGCAAAGCCTATCAATAACTCAGTTAATATCAAATGGTCTACTACTGCAGAAATCAATAACGATTACTTTACAGTTGAAAAATCAGTTAATGGAACTGAATGGATGAGCATCGGAGAAGTTAAAGGGGTAGGTAACTCTGAAGTACTAACCAATTATAGCCTTGTTGACGCAAGTCCTGTAGCTGGCGTTCAATTCTATAGATTTAAACAAACAGACATTAATGGTGAATTCTCATACAGCAGCATTGTTCCGGTAAAATTCGGTTCTGCAGCAACGGCAGGAGTTATGGTATATCCAATGCCAGCCAGCAATGTTCTGAACATCGACCTTAACAATGACGCTGAGTCAAATGTTGAAATTACAATTTTAAATACAATGGGACAGGTTGTTCTAAATACAACTGTTACCGGTAGCGCGCATCAGTTAGATATTAGCAATCTAGTTTCAGGTGTATACTTCATCGAAGTAAGCTCTGAAGGAAATGTTTCTAAATCTAAACTGGTTAAAAATTGATAATTAGAAATAATTAAAGATCTCATTTTGTGTATTTGTGTAAATTGAGCGGACAGTCGTAAGATTGTTCGCTCTTTCTTAACAAATCTCATTTAAGATCCGAATTTATAAGTGTGTGTGTCTGCTTAATGTTCTTAATAATGTTCGTTACAGAGTAAAGTCAAAAATTCAAAAAAGTATCAAAAGTTGAACGTTTTTGAATTTTCAATTTCAACATTTGTTGAATAGAAATCCGACTTATCCACTTTTTTACGGCGTTTTTTGGGTCCATTGTTCTATTTATTTCCCCCGAAAGGTGGTATTTTTCTTCTAAAAAAATTGGTTTTGTATCAAAAAAAGCAAAATTTTTCAAAATTTTTTTCCCTGATTATCAGGCCTGTACAAAATCCTTTAAGTATAAAATACTAGACACTTTTGCTCGATTTTTTGGCAATGTGGAAAACCATGGTATCTTTGTGCCGTTGAATTTGTCATTTAATACTAAAAATTAAATACTCAATTTTCAACAAAAAAACACATACACAAGTACCATGAAAAACATTTTTAAACTTTTTGCTTTATCATTAAGCATCGTTTTTACTCAATCAAGTTTTGCCGCTACCTGGACCTGGGTAGGAGGAACCAGCAATGCCTGGAACACTAAATCTAACTGGTCTACTTCTTCTGCCGCTGCCAGACCACAAGCTGGTGATGATGTTATTATCAACTCTGGAACCTTTCAACCTAGACTAACAGCTGCTTACACTATTACAAATTTGACTATTAATAGTGGTACGCTTGACACAAGAACCAATAACCTAACCGTTTCTAACAGAGTAACCCTGAATGGTGGTTCTTTTGTAAATGACCAGAATTCATCTACTGGTCGCGTTATTACAAGTAACCTTGTTTTAAATGCACCATCTGGTTTTACTATCAGTGGTACCGGAACATTCCTGCTGCAAGTCAATGGAACTATGACTTTTACCAACGGAATTCTTTATACCAATTCTAACGATATACTTGAATTCCAGCCAGGAAGCGCTGTTACAGGTGCCTCTGCAACTAGCCATGTTGATGGTCCCGTTACTAAAATTGGTACTGATGCATTTACTTTCCCTGTTGGAAGTGGCTCTGTATATGCACCAATCGGTATGTCAACGCCTTCTTCTAACTCTACTTATACCGCCGAGTATTTTCCATACGCCTATGTTAGCACCACTCCGCTACAAACCGGACTGGATCATATAAGCAATGTTGAACACTGGATATTTACTAAAGTTTCTGGTGCTAATGTTAACGTTACCCTCAGTTTCTCTACCGCCAGAAGTGGTGTGGTAAATAGCCTGACTGATCTGAGAGTGGCTAAATGGGATGGTTCACAATGGTTAAATCTGGGTAATGGTGGTACTACCGGTACAACCTCTGCTGGTACTGTTGTTAACAATACTGCCCTGACAACCTATAGCCCTTTTACTCTTGGTTCTTCTTCAACGCTTAATCCGCTTCCTGTTGATCTGCTGAGCTTTAATGCTAAAGTACTCGACAACATCATCTCTATCAACTGGGCTACCGCCAGCGAAATCAACAACGATTTCTTTACGATCGAAAAATCTATAGACGGAATCAACTGGTTTAATATCGCTACGGTAAAAGCTGCTTCAAATTCAGAAGTTATTAATAACTATACTGCTGTTGATCAAAATCCAGTTTCTGGTTTACAATACTATAGACTTACTCAAACAGATATAAACGGTCAATCTAAAACATACGATAAAGTTTTTGTAAACTTCGAATCTGTTAAGCCTTCTGTTATTGCCTATCCAAATCCTTGCGCCGACTGGCTTTCAGTTGATCTGGATGCTACAGAAAATTCTACAGTGCGTGTACTTAATGCATTTGGTCAGATTGTCATTACCGAATCGAGTTCTGCTCAGTCAGTTTTAAAACTGGATCTAAGTACTTTGCCTGCCGGGGTATACCATCTTGAACTCTCTGTGAATGGTATGATTAGTACCTCAAAAATCGTTAAAAAGTAAATCATCAATTTTCTAAAAACTGTTTAAAATGGCTCAAAAAACAAGCTTAATAGGGGAGAATCATGCCCAAAATGAGGCAAAATCCACTAAAATCAGTATTGGAGGAAATGATTTTAAAACAGCTTTTAGATACAATATTGATCTGATAAAACATGTGTGTGTGGTTTCAAAAATTGAAAATTCAGGTTGGATGAAATTCTTCAAATTTCTTCACCCTGGTGTACAAAAGTAAACCAACTAAAAATCAAAAATGACACAAATTAAAAGATTGTATTTACTGATCGCGTTTGCGATTTTCCTGACTGCTCAACTCTTTGCTCAGCCGGGTATAAATGGTGCTGCTAATATTACTGGCACCAATGTAGATCTGAACACTTATACTTACCTGACTGCTAATGCAACCAGTGGAGCAACTTCCATTACTGTGAATAACAGCGCTTTAACTGGAGCTAATTTTTCAACAGGACTATCAGCTGGCGATCTTATACTGATTATTCAGATGCAGGGTGCTTCTGTTAATGTGGTTAATAATTCTTCTTTCGGAGATATAAGCAACTATAATAATGTAGGTTTATACGAATTTAAGTGTGTCGCTTCTGTGCCAAATGCTACAACTATAACACTTACAAGCTCGCTTTCTAACAACTATACCAGTGCTGGTCATGTTCAAATCGTGCGAATTCCGAGATATACTTCTTTCAATCTCGCTGCAGGAAACTCTGTCAGACCAGCCTCATGGAATGGTAATACGGGTGGAATAACAGCTATAGAGATTTCTGGGAATGCTACTATTAATGGAACAATTACTGCAAGCGGCAGAGGTTTTAGAGGAGGCTCTTTTGACAATAATTCTCAAGCTCCTGGAAATAACGTAACCAATTGGTATTCTAACTCTGATGCTGATGGTGGAAATAAAGGTGAAAGCATTGCTGGACATGAATCTTCTGAATATCAGTCTGGTGGCTATCGCTACTGTCGTGGTGCTGTAGCAAATGGTGGCGGTGGCGGTAATTCACACAACGCCGGTGGCGGCGGTGGTGCTAATGCCGGTATTGTTGCTAACTGGAATGGCAGAGGTAATCCAGATCTAAGTGGTTTAAATTATTTGCTAGCCTGGAACCTGGAAGGTAGTAGTTTCTCTGCCAGCACATCCTCTGGCGGCGGTCGCGGTGGTTATACCTACGCAGATGTTGATAGAAATGCATTGTTAACTGCTCCAGGAAATAGTTCATGGGGAGGAAATAATAGAAGAAATTTAGGAGGCTACGGAGGTAGACCATTAGATTATAGTACCGGTCGTTTATTTTTCGGTGGCGGCGGTGGTGCAGGTGATGGTAATAACAACGCTGCTTCAGGTGGCGCCAATGGTGGTGGTCTGGTATTCATCATCTCATATGGTAATATCAGTGGTAACGGAACCATAGAAGCCAATGGCGCCAATGCTCAGCCTACCTCTAGTGGTCATAACGACGCTCCAGGTGGTGGTGGTGGTGGCGGAACTATTGTCCTGGCTTCTTCAGGAACAATTGCTAACTCACTTAACCTTAACGCTAATGGTGGATCTGGTGGCAATCAATTAATTTCTGGAAACGAATCTGAAGGTCCGGGTGGCGGCGGTGGCGGTGGTTATATCGCCGTATCCAATGGCTCTCCGGTCAGAAACGTAAACGGTGGTATTAACGGTACTTCTTCCTCTTCGGCTATTACAGAATTTATTCCTAATGGTGCTACCAGAGGTGGTGCCGGTACCGGAACAGCAAGTTTTGACGTTACTGGGATCGTTGGTACTGTAGTGGCAAACGCTGGTGCTGATCAGAACTTCTGCAATGCTGTTGGTCTAAATGCTAACAGTCTTACAAATGCAACTGGTTCTTGGTCTGTAATTTCTGGAACCAGTGGCTCATTTGCTAATAGCAATTCTCCTTCTACCACTTTCTTCGGAGATTCTTCCCAAACTTATTTACTGGAGTGGACTGTGGTTAATCGCCTTTGCTTAACCAGAAGAGATACGCTGACACTCAACCCAATTTGCTTGCCTTTGCCAGTTGAACTAATTAGCTTTAATGGTGAATTAGTTGAAAACCAAACAAATATTCAGTGGACCAGTGCCAAACAAGAGAACTTTAAACACTTTGTGTTAGAAAAAAATAATTCAAATGGAAACTGGTTTGAACTGGCTACTATCAATCCGGACAATTCAAATTCTACGATTCAAAACTACTTCTATGCTGATATTAATCCAGGTGAAGGAGATATTTATTACCGCCTGAAAATGGTAGATCTTGATGGTTCTTTCAAATATTCTGCAACCATCAGTTTCAATACAGTAATGGATGGAAGTGATATCGTTTCCTTTCCTGTTCCAGCTGAAAATCAATTAAATTTAAGCGGACTTTCTTTGAAAGGTTCTACGGTTTCTATTATGAATAACATGGGGCAGGTGCTCGAATTGCCAGTCATTTATGCAAACGATTTCGTTAGCATCGACCTCAGCAATATCCCGGCAGGATACTATGTTTACAAAGTGATCAGAAATGGTCAAATCATTATTGCAAAATCATTTATTCGTGAAATACGATAAATAAAGATACATCTGATATCATTCAGGTTGTTTGTGTATGAGGCGTTTGTGGGGACAAACGCCTCAATTTTTTATTCCGTTTTCAT
>JBJTNS010000161.1:0-10040 GCA_046074245.1 Chitinophagaceae bacterium
TGGGTCGAGGCATATTCGTCGTCGACCACCAGGTCGCTGTCGTCGCTTCGGCCGATGGTCAGTTCGCGGCGATCGAGTTAGGTGGGTTTTATGAAAACACCAATTTGATGATGGAAAATAACACACTGGATTCTGCTAATAATCTGATAGAATATTATGTAAATACCAATATTACCAATTCAGGAACGGGTATATGGCAAGTTAAAAACAATAACTTTCTAAAGTACTTTAACAATAGTGTTTATGTCGCAAAATCAAGCAATTCAGGTTTTGTAGATACACTTGATTTTTCAGGTAACTACTGGGGAACTACCAATACCACCAGTATAGCTGCCGGAATATTCGACAATCTGGATAATAATTTTATCTCCACCGTGATCAACTTCAATGCTCCGCTTTCTTCGGCAATTACAGGTTGCCCTGCCAGAAATACTTGTCCTAAAGCTGATTTTACTTTTTCGGTAAAAGATTCGACAATACAGGTAACAGAACTCATCACCGGTTTTTATGATTTCTCAACCAAATGGAGTTTTGGAGATGGTACATCACTGATATCTCAGAAAAATCCTAAACATACTTATAAAAATTTAGGCACTTATAATGTCTGTATGTATGTTTATGATGAGAATAATAATCTTTGTGATTCTTTCTGTAAATTAGTGGAAATAAAAGAGCCACAATGTAAGGCACGTTTTAATTTCGGACTGAGCACTTCGAATCCAGATTATCTTTATGTATTTGACAACAGCAGAGGGGTATGGGCTGGAACTTCCTACAGATGGGAAATTCTAGGAATGTCACAGGTGTATAATTATACCCCTTATTATGTAGTGCCTTCAATTTTAAGCAGTCATATTCAACTTTGTCTTTCTATTTCTGATTCAAGTTGCAGCAGTCTGTTTTGCGATTCTATCACAGTGCCAAACTATAGTGTACGAAGAGTGTATTTCTTAAAAGGTCCGGATGCATCTATTGCAAAGCAACATTTTAATCAGTTTAGTGTCTATCCAAATCCGGGACTTGATTTTATAACAGTAGCAGGACTTGAAGCGAATAACGGAGAATTTGAAATTAGCATTTCAGATCTTAGTGGTAGGATAGTTAAAAGTTTCAGTTATCTGGAAGCTGTTAACTCTGGCAATGTTTTACTGGATGTACAGGATATCAGCAACGGAATGTACTGGATGACAATTAACAATAATAATATCAGCGAAACCCATCAATTGAGCATTCTAAGATAGCGAATTCTAAAAACTAAACGAATGAATGATGCAGAACTGATACAGGGTTGTCTGAAAGATGACAGGCGTTGTCAGAATGCCTTGTATAAGAAATATTATCCCTTGATGAGTAGTATCGCTCTCAGGTATTCTGTTTCAGAAGAAGAGGCAATGCAGCATATTAATTTTGGGTTTTTAAAAGCGATGAAAAACTTGTCTTCTTACAGAGCCGAATTCGCTTTCGCTACCTGGATAAGAAATATTTTAATCCATCACATCATCGATGAAAACAGAAAGAATAAGAAATACACAGATATCATTCAGGTGAGTTCTATCGAAGAAATTATGCCTGGTTCTGATGTCAATTTTGGCGAACAAAAGCTCGAAGAGATTGATGTACTGGACCTGTTAAGGAAACTTCCGGAAACCAGCAGAAAAGTATTTACACTATTTGCCATTGATGGTTTTAAGCATGCAGAAATTGCTAAACTACTGGGCATCTCTGAAGGTACCAGCAAATGGCATGTCAATGAAGCCAGAAAAAGACTCACCGAAATTTTAAACACTCAAAGTAATAAGGTCATTAAAGCATCGTAACAATGAAAAATTTTGATAAAGCTTTAAAAGAAGCACTAGAGAAAAAGCAGTTAAATTACACAGAAGAGCAGTGGTCTTCTATGGAAAAACTGCTTGAGTCTTCTAATAATAAGAAGGGCTATTTTTTGTTAAAAATAGTATTAACAGGTATTCTGCTTGTCGGAGTAAGTGCTGTTGTATTAACAAATTTTAATAAAGAACAGGAGAACACTATTGCTTTATCAGCAATACAAAATCAGTCGTCTTCAGACTTGCAATCAGAAAACCAGGCTGAGCAATCGCTTGCTCAGGAAACAAGCGCTCAGGAGACCATGAGCAGTTTACCACTCAGCTCTTCCTCTGAAAAGGATTTTAAAAATATAAGTAAGAAGCCAGCTATTAAACGCTCTCCAATGAGGAATGTTCAGGCAATCATAGTTCCTCTAACTGCTGAATTGTTTGCATCAGACAATTTGCCGGAAGACGGACTATTAAAATCTATGCGGTTGAAGGGAGCTTATGCAATTAGTCAATCAGTCATTCTTGAGAGCCTTTCATTGCTGGAACTTAGAAAAGACACTACATTTAAACCTAAACTTAAGCCTAAAAATCAAGATAGAGAAGTTAAGTTGTCATATGCCTTACTGCCTTTTCTTAGTTATAATACTTTCTATGTGGTCAAGGATGAATCATTTGACCAAAAGTTTAAGGATAGCACCGATATTAAAAATCAGGTTTGTGGAGGAATGTATATAAAATTCAGCAAAGGGAAAGTCTCTTTACTAACCGGTATTCAATGTCTGAGATTGTCTGAAACCTCTGATTATATTAATAATGTGCGTCAAACAGATTATGATACAATTCGTCAACGTGTTGTGGATTTAAACTATAGCAGATCCAGGCTTAACAATCCGGTGTACAGGGTAGAAACTTTTATTGATAGTTCTGGATTCTATACGTATCAAATGACATACAAGAATGAAACTCCAAAGTTATTCTATCTCGGAATTCCAGTCAATATTCAGTATACCAATACGCATAAAAAATTAGGTATTTATGCAGAGGCAGGCATACTCACTCAAGTCTTAATAGCAAAATCAGGTCGTTTTCTGGATATTGATAAAGCATATAGTAATGTTGTTACTACTGGTCCGAAACGAATGGTATACAGCGCTCAGATTGGATTGGGATGCAATTACCCTGTAACTGAAAAAGTGAAGATTTTCGGAGCAATTAATCACATAAGTAATATTTCATCACTAATGAATAGCTATGATTATAGGTTAGGTTCAAATCGAATTAGCATAGGAATTGAATATTTAATCAGGTAAAATTATTTTTATAAGTGCGTTCTATTGGAAACGGCTGCCTGAGGGGGTGGCCGTTTTTTTTATAATTATTTTATTTTAAAACACCCTGTCAGGGTGAAATGTTAAAATAATTAAGACCACACATTCTAAACCTTTTTTTCTGATTCTTGTTTTGATTGAACACATTAGTTGAACAAACAATCAATTCATATAGTCTGGCTAAAACGCGATCTCAGATTCAGAGATCATCAGCCTCTTTTTCAGGCGGTAAAAGATGGTGTTCCTGTGCTTTTGCTATATGTGTTTGAACCTTCGCTTATTGCTCATCACGATAGCGATGTCAGGCATTGGCGTTTTGTTTATGAGTCGCTTACTTGTTTGAATTCACAATTAAAGCCATTTAATACAGAAATTCTGGTTTGTCACAAAGAAGTACATCAAGTGTTCAGCCGTTTGTCTGAGTGTTATACCATCAGGGGAGTGTATTCTCATGAAGAGTCGGGGAATTCCATAACTTTTGGAAGAGATAAGGCGATGCAAAGATTTTTTGAAAAGGAGGGTATTCGCTGGCACGAGTATCAGAATAACGGTGTCGTTCGCAGATTGAAGTCGCGCGCCGACTGGACAGCCATGTGGCATCAGCACATGCTTTCAGAGACATATCAGGTGCAGTTGTCTGAAGTAAATTTCCTTCAGGTGCCTGATTCACTTAAAAAGGAACTCGCTGGTACGGATTTAAATGAAGACATTCTTCACAGAAATAGAAATTTCCAGGAAGGTGGCGAATTTATGGCCTGGAAATACTTCGATGATTTTCTAAAAAATCGTTATTCAAATTATAACAAACATATTGGTAGTCCCTCTCTAAGTCGTCGTAGTTGCAGTCGCCTCTCTCCGTATCTAAGTTATGGTAACATAAGCATGCGAATGGTGTATCAGGCAACAATGAAAGCGTATCAGAAGCCAGCCACTTACAAAAGGGCTCTGGATGGATTTGTGTCAAGGCTCCACTGGCATTGCCATTTTATTCAAAAATTTGAAAGTGAAAGTCGGTATGAATTTGAACCTATTAACAGAGCTTACCTGCAATTAGAAAAACCGCGCAACGAGGCTTTTATTAAAGCCTGGCAAAGTGGTCAGACCGGCGTGCCCATAGTCGATGCCTGTATGCGATGTGTAGTGGCAACCGGCTATATCAATTTCAGAATGCGGGCTTTGGTGGTGTCTTATTTTGTATTTAATCTGTGGCAAGACTGGCGTGATCTGCATTTTCTGGCACGCATGTTTCTCGATTACGAACCTGGTATACACTATCCGCAAATACAGATGCAGAGTGGTTTAACAGGCGTTAACACAATCAGGATTTATAATCCGGTGAAGAACTCTGAAACTCTGGATAAAGAAGGTGATTTTATCAGGCAATGGGTGCCCGAACTAAAACATGTGCCGGCACATTTAATTCACGAGCCGCATTTGCTGTCGTTGATGGATCAGAAATTTTACCAGTGTGAGATTGGCAAAGACTACCCATTCCCAATTGTTGATACTGAGGTTTCGCGAAAAAAAGCCAGTGATATTGTTTGGCAATTCAGAAAGCAGGAGGCCGTAAAGTTGGAAGGCATCCGAATTCTTAAGAAGCATGTAAATCCCGATAATAAAATGGGTTTTAGAAGTCGCAAGTCGAAGTGAGGTTAAGGCTGTATTAGACTTAAATAATTATTTTATTTTAAAACACCCTGTCAGGGTGGGTTGTAGAAATATTTCTACAAACTCTGGTAAAAACAATTTTTAGTTCCGCTTGTTTCACTACAATACCCATATAAATCATGAAAGGCGTTAGCAAAAGTCATTTACCAACTAAAATTTGTCTGGTGTGCGCGCGTCCATTTTCATGGAGAAAGAAATGGGAAAAGAACTGGGAGGAAGTAAAGTACTGCAGCGATAAATGCAGAAACAATAAATCATGAGCAATAAAACACTGCGACTTATCCTTGGTGATCAGCTGAACACTCAGCACTCATGGTATACATCAGTTAATCCGGAGGTAACATACGTGATGATGGAGATTCGTTCAGAAACGGATTATGCTACTCACCATATTCAAAAAGTTCTGGGTTTTTTTGCTGCAATGAGGCATTTTGCCAGTTGGCTGGTATCGCAAAATCACCAGGTAATTTATATCAGCTTGAATGATGCCGGCAATGCCCATAGTTTTTCTGCAAATTGTAAAAAGTTAATCGACGAAAATCAGTATTCCAGATTTGAATATCAGTTGCCCGATGAGTGGCGACTAGATCAGCATTTGAAAGCGTTTACAAATGAATTAAATATAGAATCTGGTGTTGCAGATACCGAACATTTTTACAGTGCAAGAAATGAGCTGAATGAACTTTTCAAAGGGAAAAAAATGTATCTGATGGAAACATTTTACAGACATATGCGAAAGAAACATTTCGTATTAATGGATGATCAGATGCAACCCTTAAATGGCAAGTGGAATTTTGATGGAGATAACCGCGAGAAACTGCCAAAGCACCATGTTCCGGTTCAACCTTTGCTATTCTGTAATGATCTTACGAATATTGAAGATGACCTGAAACTGTCGGGTGTTAAAACAATTGGAACAGTTGATAGTAAAAATTTCATATGGCCGGTCAACCGTTTGCAGGCCTTAACACTTATGGATTTTTTCATGAAGAACTGTCTGAAGTTTTTTGGCACTTTTCAGGATGCAATGGCTCCAGGAGAATGGTCGCTCTACCATTCGAGGTTGTCGTTTGCGATGAACATCAAATTGATTTCTCCTACTGAAGTTGTAGATGCAGCTATTCAATTTTACAACAAAAATCAAACTCAGATTGCCTTTCACCAATTAGAAGGTTTTGTCAGACAAATTATAGGCTGGCGCGAATATATGCGTGGAATTTACTGGATGAAAATGCCTGAATATTCTGGCATGAATTATTTTGGGCATGCCGATAAATTGCCGGAATGGTACTGGACTGGTAATACAAAAATGCATTGTATGAAACAGGCTATCACACAAAGTCTTCATCATGCTTATGCTCACCATATTCAGCGCTTAATGGTTACAGGTAATTTTGCTTTACTTGCAGGGGTGCATCCTGATGAGGTAGATGCCTGGTATCTGGGGATATATATTGATGCCATAGAGTGGGTTGAAATAACCAATACCCGTGGCATGAGTCAGTTTGCTGATGGTGGAATCGTAGGGACAAAACCGTACATCAGTTCGGCTTCATACATCAACAAAATGAGCTCTTATTGCTCAGGATGTTACTACGATAAAAGTAAAAAAACAGGACATAAATCCTGTCCCTTCAACAGTTTATACTGGAACTTTTACGACAGACATGAAAAATTATTGTCTGGGAACCCAAGAATTGGAATGATGTATCATGTCTTAAACAGGATGGCAGCAGAAGAGCGAACTGCAATGTTAGAGCAGGCACAATATTATCTGAATCATATCAATGAGCTTTAATGTGAATAAACAATTAAGTTGATATACTGCACTTGCCTTTACAGACTCTATATTTGCTTTGTAAATACTATTTATGAAGAATTCTAATAGAATATTTCGAGTCGCTGTAGCATGTTTTAAAAAGCGTGAAATTAGCCATTATGTACTTGCAGTTTTAATGACTGCTTTTTTTAGTGCTTGTCAGTCGCCTGAAAAAAAGAGTGATTTAAAAGACTATTTTACTTATTCTGATTCTATCGAATCAGGTGGTGTTAAGATGATTTCTATTAAAACACCTGTGGGTAATTTCAAGGTATGGACCAAGCGTTTCGGCAGCAATCCCAAAATCAAAATTCTACTATTGCATGGCGGTCCGGCTATGACTCACGAGTATATGGAGTGTTTTGAAACGCCTTTTCTTAAAGAAGGATTTGAGTTCTATGAATACGATCAGTTAGGGTCTTATTATAGTGATCAGCCAAAAGACAGCAGTTTGTGGACCACTGAAAGATTCGTTGAAGAAGTAGAACAGGTTAGACTTGCGATTGGAGCTGATGCCAGCAATTTTTATGTATTAGGCAATTCGTGGGGTGGTATTCTGGCCATGGAATATGCTTTGAAATATCAGAAAAATATGAAGGGACTTTTAGTAGCGAATATGATGGCTAGTGCTATTGAATATGGTCAGTACGCTGATAATGTTTTAGGGAAGCAAATGCCACCTGAAGTATTAGCAGAAATTAAGGCGATAGAAGCTAAAAAGGATTTCGCTAATCCGCGTTACTTTGAGCTATTACTGCCACATTACTATCAGCAACATATTTGTCGTTTGGCTGAATGGCCTGACGGATTAAACAGAGCGAGTAAACATCTGAATTCCGAGATTTACACCATGATGCAGGGACCAAGCGAATTTGGTATCAGTGGAAGATTGGCAAAATGGGATATCAAACCGCGCTTAAAAGAGATACAAGTGCCTTCATTGATGATAGGCGCCAAGCACGACACCATGGATCCTAAGGCTATGGAAGAACAAAGTAAAATGGTTCAGAAAGGTCGCTATTTATATTGTCCGAACGGTAGTCATTTGTCTATGTGGGACGACCAGAAGGTGTTTATGCAGGGTGTTGTGAAGTTTATTAAGGATGTGGATCAAGGGGCATTTTAATGCTTTTTCTAAACTAAATGCCAGCCATTTTGTTATGGTTAGTAATGGCAGTAATAGTTTGGTTTAAAAATGATTTAAGAATAAGAGATAATGCAGCTTTGATTGCGGCTATTCAAAGTAATGAGCCTGTCATTCCTTTGTATTGTTTAGATCGTGAGCAATTTAAAAGGAGATCTTTTGGATTTAGGAAAACCGGAGTTTTCAGAGCCCAGTTTTTACTCGAGAGTTTAGAGGATTTAGATCGTCAGTTGCGAAGTATTGGCTCGGGTTTGCTGCTTAAGTATGGTGCAGCTGAAGATGTTTTAAAAGAAGTTGTAAAGTTATACAGTGTAAAAAAAGTTTTTACGCAATCAGAAATAGGCTTTGAAGAAATAGAGCAGATAAAAGAGCTTAGGGAACAATTACAGTTAGTGAACTGTGACATACAACTGACAAGTGATAATGCACTTCTTGATATAAGCGACTTCGCTATGGATGTTCATCAGGTGCCCGATATATTTACGAATTTCAGACAACAGGTAGAGAAAAAATGGATGGTAAGAGACGAGTTTCCTTTACCTGATAAGTTGATGAGTATTGATGTACCGGAGTTAAAACTACCTGACTTAAACGAGCTGGGTTTTGATGCACTGAAGTTTGATGCCCGTTCGGTGCTTAAGTTTAAAGGAGGAGAAAGCGAGGGATTGAAAAGAGTCAATTATTACTTCGAAGAAAAAGGACTGGTTTCTACCTATAAGCAAACCAGAAATGGCATGGTAGAAGGCGATTATTCATCCAAGTTTTCACCCTGGTTGGCGATGGGTTGTTTATCGGCAAGAACCATCTATCACGAATTGAAGAGATATGAAGATAAACACGGAGCGAATGAGTCGACCTACTGGCTGATATTTGAATTGTTGTGGAGAGATTATTTCCGGTTGATGATGAGAAAATATCCAAGGCAGTTTTTTTTGAAGCAAGGATTGGGGAAATACCCGGTGAAGTTGCATGCTAATAATGCAATAAAATTAGATAGATGGATAAACGGAAAAACAGATAATGCATTTATCAATGCCAACATGCTTGAATTAAAGTATACAGGATTTATGAGTAATCGTGGAAGACAGAATGTCGCCAGTTATTTGTGCCACCATTTAGAGAGTGACTGGCGTTATGGTGCAGCTTATTTTGAAGAGATGCTGATAGATTATGATGTCAGTAGTAACTGGTGCAACTGGGCGTATTTGGCAGGTGTAGGTAATGATCCAATTAAGAACAGAGTATTTAATCCTGAAAAGCAGGCTCAGCAGTATGATGGGGAGAAGAAGTATCGAAAACTCTGGGGGGTATTCGTTTTATAATAATTACCAATAGTGGAAGCATTCATTAAAACTTCCTGACAATAATCACCCCAATAACGATTAGTGCAAGTCCGACAACCTTATAAAAATTGATTGGTGTTGGCTGGGCCACCAGTAGGTTAAAGTGTTCCATTATTGCAGAGATAATCATTTGTCCCGCGACAATTAATCCGAAGGTCAGACTCGGACCGAGGTGAGGGTATGCGAGTATAACCACAGTAACATAGAATGCTCCGAGTAAACCACCCAGCCAAACGTGAACCGGAGCAGATTTAAGGCCTTCTATGGATAGATTTTGACGGGTAATAAGGATATACGCAAGCAAGGCCGTTAGACCGACCAAAAAAGAAATCATAGACCCCTGAATCGGATTTCCGGCTGCTTTTCCGAGCTTCATATTCAGTCCCGCCTGCAGAGGTAAAAATGCACCGGCAGCAAAAGCCATAAATATCCAAAGTGTTTTATTCATATTGAAGAAGAGATATAGATAGACAAAAGTAGGGGAATACTTTAAACTTGGAAAAATCTCAATAATTATTTTATTTCAAAACACCCTGTCAGGGTGAGATGTTAAAATAATTACCTTTTACTAATTTTATTATTGCTGATCGCTCTTTGCAGATTGCACTTAAATCTTGTGATGCCTTCGGTGCGTTTGTGCAGATGTTTCTGACTCACGCCACTGTTTACGCGTTTGCGCCAGAGGTTGAAACTACTGCGCTTCAGGTTAGAACGCATTAATTTAATGACTTCAGATTCTGAAACAGAGAACTGTGCTTTAATGGCCTCAAAGGGTGTGCGGTCTTCCCACGCCATTTCTATGATTCTATCAATATCCTGTTCTGTCATCAGGAGTTATAACAATCCAGTAAATTGAATGTTTGCCGGCAATTGGTACTTGAGTAATTATTTTACTTTCAAACACCCTGTCAGGGTGGGGCA
>JBJTNS010000162.1:0-12074 GCA_046074245.1 Chitinophagaceae bacterium
ATGAAGCAAAAACTTTGTCTGGCTATAGCGATGCTGCTTGTTTTGAATTTGAGTGCTCAGGATGCCAATAGGTTTCCGAGTTCTAAAAAATCTTATAAGTACCAGGTTTCTACTAATCTTTTCCTCAGTCCTACACACACCTACACAGGCGGCTTTCACCTCAATTTAGAAACCATTTCTAAGAAAACTAATTATGGCATAGGATTTACCAATTATTCGGTTTCTAGTTCAATAAGCAACCGATATTATACCAAAGATTCAATTATCTATAAAGATGTCTCATCAAACCAGAGATGGTCGAGCGGACTAACATTTAATATCAACCGCTCCCTAACATTAAATCAGTACAAACACCGCCTGGTATATGGCATACAGTTATATACAGGATTCAACAGAATACGCACCATCAGACACACCGAATATTACGACACAGTGTATCTTCATAACGCTAACAATAATATCTTGTGGGATTATGGCTGGAGGTCGCTTAACAAATCACTGGAAGTTGAGCAGACAGGCATGAAACTCAGTTTTGGAGGCGCTTTAGTGGTGCGACTCGAGCTGAATGTTTCTAAAAGGTTGACATTTAGTCCGGGGCTCCTGGTACCTTTTATTGCGCACAATGAAAGTGGAGGCAGGTCATTTAATGTCGACCCGGGATTTAATTTCCATTTAGGTTACAGATTTATCGAAGGCATTAAAGCTCATTGTAAGCTTTGATGAAGCGGGCGCCTAAGTTTTTGTAGGGCGGAATATAGTCTTTAAACTGAGGGTTATTCTTTAGTTTAATGCTGATTTGTTTCCATACATCTGGCCAGATAAGATCTTTACCTGCGCGGATGGTTTCGGTTATCTCTTGAATTAATACTGTATTTACAGCCATAGTACCTACCTGTTTGGTACTGATGATTTGTACATCATACGCATTTTCCATAGCCTTGCTAATATTCTGATAACCGCCACAGCTGCCTAGTATAGCCACTTTATTGCTATTGGTCATATTGTCAAGTGTGTTGTCTATATAGTAACTATGACCGCGGTGAACGATGAGATCAGGGAAACGGTTTACTTTTTCGAAATAGGCAGTAAGGGCTTTTCTTCCTTCAATTTCTTCATGAGGTTTGTTGGCATAAATTTCCATTTTTTTGCCCTTAATGGTTTTAAACACCACATAAGTGCCCTTGTCTTCTTTCTTGTAGATAGTGGCAGGATAGAGGTTCAGCCACGAGTTAAAGGCCGCCTCGCCGTCTTCATCATCAAAGAAGAAATGTTGTTGCACATGGAGGCTGTCAGGAAACAATTCGGCACTCGAAATTCTGTCGATATTAGGGATATTGAAGTTGTATGCAGTATTAAAAGTTTCGGGCGTTCCACCAGTTAGTTTCAGGAGCAAACCATAGATTTTAATACCATGTTCGTTGTTGCTGAGAATACATTTTCGAAGTTCTTTTTCGATGGTAGCAGTGAAGATTGATTTGATCTTTTCGTTTTCAAGACTGCCGTAGGTATCTGCAACATCTACTGCCGGAGAAAGGTTGCCGCCATAGTTGTATAAACCACCAGCAAACTGACTGATCAGGGCATTCGACTGAGAGTCGTTCATGGTAGCGAAGAAATCATCCAGTTTGTTATAGCCAGCGCATTGTTTAAGGAAGATACGGAAGCGGTTAAAGTTAACAGATTTCAAAAAGGCATAGCCTGATTTTTCTTTGCGTTTGGCCATCATCCGCTTGTACATGCCCAGAAAAGAAGAAGTAAAAATCTCCTGCTGACAATAGACGATAGAGGTATAAATTTCTACAGCGTTATTGGATTGAATAGGTTCAAATCTGACGGTATCTTTTTCCTCGTGACGCAGGTTGATTTCTACCACCTTTTCCATGCTCATCATTTCAAGTTCTTTTTCTACCGTATAATCGGCCAGTATATTAGGGCGTTTGCGCAGATCTATCAGTGTTTTATAAAACTGAGAAGGGTTTTTGGAAATCGTTTCAGCTTTTTCCAGACTCATTTTATCTTTAGTGATAAGTTCGAGTAAGGCAAAAGCTTTAGATTGTGTTCCGTATTGTCTGTAGATGGTATATAAGAGAATTGCGATAGAATCTTTAGAGTTTTTAATGGCCCTGTCGATGATGTGATTGGTGCCGAAGTATTGTTTGATAGCACCCGGATCGATGCGGGCGAGCGCTAGCATGACATCGTTTCCGAGAGGCGTATAAGCCAGATTTCTAAAGATATTTAGCACATCTGTAGGATAGAAACCGGCGGCATAAATCCAGAAAGATTTAGCATAAAGTTTAAGGTTAATGAAGTCAGACACAGACAAGCCGGTTTTGAGATCATTTTTAAGAATTTCCAGTTCTTTGGTATCAGATTTAGATTCAACAAGAATTTCTACCAGCTCCATAGAGCGCATTTGCGAAGACAGATGAACGATCTGATGTTTTTCTATTTTACGAAGGTATTCGAATAGCGCACGAGCATACAAAACACCTTTAGAAGCATCCATTGCTCTGATTTGAGTTTGAATTCTATCCACCCGTGTAAAGTAAATATCGGTAGCGAGTGCAGTTTGTTTCTCGTTGCCTACTATTATTTTTCCATCCAGGTCGCCGTCGACGATATCGATTCGGTTTTGTTCCTGATCGACTTGCAGTTGCCAGTCTACTTTCTGAGCAGAAACCTTGAAAAGAGTGAAGGCAAAGGCTATCAGAGTGAGCGTATACTTCATGTTTAATAGTGTTTTTCCAAAAATGATGCCATGAAAGGAATTACAGGGCAAATTCGGTGAAAGCGCACTGAAAGACAAATTGATTTATGCCGATAGTCGAATTTGTTAGACGGAATTACTAATCACGGTCAGTTTTAATTTGGGGGAATTAGTAGGTTTATTCCATTGATTTGCTGTAAATTCGTAGTATTAATCAGTTCATATTATGACCAAAAAATACGTTTATCTGTTTGCTGCCTTAGTATTAAGCAGTGTATTCTTTAGTTCGTGCAGAGCCAGATTTTACACACCGAACAGGCATCCGGTACCTTTATTCAGGAATGCTGGAGATTTGTATTTTGATGCATCTACCAATATGTTCAACAAAGCGGATATCACTGCAGGTGCAGCAATAACTAAGAACATAGGAGCATATGCAGGTATGGCTATTGCAGCTCAGAATTTTGGTTCAGACACCGGAGGTATGAACAGTTTTAAATACCGTGGCAATATGCTGAATCTGGGTTTGGGATATTTTGTTAATCAGGAGCAGAGTGAGAATTTCAGATTTGAAATTTTCGGTGATTATGGTAATGGTGATTTCAGAAATACAGTTAGCGGTCAGGACAACACCTTTTTCAATGGCCGTTATCAGCGCATAGGCATTATGCCGACATTTGGTTACCGTTCAAGTGATAACATGTTTGCAGTTGGATATTCGGCCAGATTCAGTCAGATTCGTTTTTACAATGCCAAGTTAGACAATCCGGTATTCTGGTCAGACGATTTAAAGCGTTACAACAGCAAGCCGTCTTATGCGTTATTGGAGCACGCATTAAGTTTCAGATTTGGTGGCGAGAAATTAAAATTTCAGATACAGATGGCGGGTTATCAGGGCATCAATGCAGCAGAGATTACGGATGCTGTACCACATTTTAATTTTGCATTAATGGCGGGAGCGGTTTTCGAGATAAACGCACCATTAAAAAAGTAGCAATTATTTATTGAGGAGTTCCCAAAGTACGATACCGGCACAGACAGACACATTAAATGAGTGTTTGGTGCCATATTGAGGAATTTCAATACAGACATCACAGAGGTCGAGTATCTCCTGACTGACACCATCCACTTCATTGCCTAAAATTAGGGCATAGGGTTGTTCTTTTTCAAGTTTAAAACTCCCCAGAGCAGTACTATTTTCAACTTGTTCAATAGCCATTAGTTTGTAACCTTTTGCTTTAAGGGAGAGACAGACTTCCAGAGTGGTTTCAGCGTATTCCCAGGGCACAGTATTTTCGGCACCTAAAGCCGTCTTATGAATTTCGCGGTGAGGAGGTGTTCCTGAAATCCCGCATAAGTATAATTTTTCCACTCCGAAGCAATCACTGCTTCTAAAAATGCTACCGATATTATTCATGCTTCTGACATTGTCCAGCACTACAGATACAGGGTGTTTGTATTGATAAAATGTTAATCGGTTTAGTTGGTGTGTGCTTAACTTGCGGAACATTTAACTGAGGTAATTCGAGGGTCTTATGAGGGTAATAAAAACAGTGATTATATGAGTGCAAAGATAACAGATAATCAAACACCATTGATGAAACAATATGTAGGGTTCAAGCAAAAGTACCCTGGAGCCTTGTTATTGTTCAGAGTTGGTGATTTTTACGAGACTTTCGGGGAAGATGCGGTAACAGCTTCAAAAGTACTGGGCATAGTGCTAACAAAGCGCGGCGCTGGCAGTCCGAATGAAACAGAACTGGCAGGTTTTCCTCATCACTCACTGGACACCTATTTGCCTAAGTTAGTAAGGGCCGGACACAGAGTTGCCATATGTGATCAGTTGGAAGATCCTAAAATGGCCAAGGGGATAGTTAAACGCGGGGTTACAGAACTGGTAACACCAGGGGTGGTTTTTAATGATAAAGTTTTAGAATCTGGAACCAGTAATTTTCTGGCATCAGTGTATTTTATGGATGGTTCAGCGGGATGTGCTTTTCTGGATATTTCTACGGGAGAGTTTATGGTGGCAGAAGGGACACATGATTATATCGAAAAACTGCTCAATAGTTTTAAGCCTTCAGAAATCATCATTAGTAAGCCACAGCTGAATACTTTCAAGCAATTAACAGGGGATAAATTTTACCAGTTTGCTTTAGAAGACTGGGTATTTCAATATGATTTTGCAGAAGAGAAATTGCTAAGTCATTTTGGC
This sequence comes from Chitinophagaceae bacterium, assembly GCA_046074245.1. Taxonomy (GTDB): domain Bacteria; phylum Bacteroidota; class Bacteroidia; order NS11-12g; family UBA955; genus JABMMZ01. The sequence continues at coordinate 4,926 of JBJTNS010000162.1, forward strand.
ACCACCACATTGAAAGGTTTTGGTATCGGTCATTTGAGGGCAGCTATCATTGCAGCTGGAAGTTCTTTGTACTATCTGGAGCATAATCAGCAGACCAATATCAAGCACATTAATACCATTAGCAGGATTGATGAAGATAAGTATGTCTGGTTTGATCAGTTTACCATCAGAAATCTGGAGATTTTATATCCATCTCATCCGGGAGGGCGCACGCTGTCGGATGTACTCGACCACACATGTACACCAATGGGAAGCAGGCTGATGAAGAAGTGGGTGGTTTTGCCATTAAAAGAACTGCATGAGATTGATGCACGATTAAATACAGTAGAAGTATTAATACAGCAACAGGAAGCATCAGACAGCATAAGTTCTGCTCTGCAGCAATGCGGTGATATGGAGCGTATCATTTCAAAAATATCATTGTTACGAGCCAATCCCAGAGAGGTATTGCAATTAGCCAGAGCTTTAGAGTGTGTGCGTCAGATTAAGTCTGTTTGCGAAACATTAGCAGGTGCAGAGATGCAGGTGTATGCCCATCAGCTGAATCCTTGTGAAACACTCACCGACAGGATCATCAGAGAGTTAAAATCAGACACACCATTACTCATTAACAAGGGAGGTGTGATAAATGACGGCGTCGACGAGGAGTTAGATGAGTTAAGAGGTTTGCAATTTTCGGGTAAGGAAAAATTACTGGAAATTCAGAAGCGCGAGAGTGAGAGAACAGGCATACCATCATTAAAAATAGCCTTTAACAATGTTTTCGGTTATTATCTGGAGGTTACCAATACACATAAAGACAAGGTTCCCGAAGACTGGATCAGGAAGCAGACATTAACCAATGCAGAGCGTTACATCACGCAGGAACTGAAATCTTATGAAGATAAAATTTTAAGTGCCGAGAGTAAGATATTAGAGATAGAGACCAGAATATATAACACCTTATTGCAGGATATGGGGGCATATATTACGGCTGTTCAGATGGATAGCCAGTTACTGGCCCGTCTGGATTGTTTATTGAGTTTTGCAACTATAGCGCAACAAAACAGGTATACCAGGCCATTAATTAATGAAGGATATGATCTTAAACTGAAGAATTGCAGGCATCCGGTTATAGAAAAGCAATTAAATATAGACGATGCTTATATCCCTAATGATATTGAGTTAAGTAAATCGGAGCAGCGAATAGTAATTCTTACTGGTCCGAATATGAGTGGTAAGAGTGCTGTATTAAGACAAACAGCATTAGCAGTTTTGATGGGTCAGATAGGGTGTTTTGTGGCTGCTGAGCAAGCTGAGTTTGGCTTAGTAGACAGAATTTATACCAGAGTAGGTGCCAGTGATAATATTTCAGGAGGCGAGAGTACTTTCATGGTCGAGATGATAGAGACTGCCGGCATTCTGAACAATATTTCAGCGCGAAGTCTGATACTTTTAGACGAGATTGGAAGAGGCACGAGCACATTTGACGGAGTATCACTTGCTTGGGCTATTGCAGAGTTTTTAGGCAAGCATCCTGACGGTCCGAAGACCATTTTTGCCACTCACTACCACGAGTTAAATGAGCTGGAGAAGAATATTCCCGGGATAGTGAATTATCATATTTCTGTGAAGGAGACCAAAGACAAAGTGATTTTTTTAAGAAAGCTTGTCAAGGGTGGCAGCGAGCACAGCTTTGGTATTCATGTTGCCAGGATGGCGGGTGTACCATTAACGGTATTACAGAGAGCTGAGGAGATACTCGGGGAACTGGAAAAAGACAGAGCATCAATCAGCGGCAGAGAGACCTTGAAACATATAAAAGTGCCGCAATATCAGTTAACCATGTTTGGAGTGAATGATCCGAAACTGGAGGAATTGCACCGTCAGCTCAGATCTATAGAGATGAATGCTATGACACCAATAGATGCATTTATGAAATTGCAGGAATTGCAGAAGCTGGTCTGATATAGTAAAGTAAGTTGACTATAACTGACTGGTTAGAACAGCGATTCCGATAGGGCAGTTTGAGCACAATCTGGCAGCACATTTATTTTTCTTTAGTTCTATCAGTGCTTGTGAGTCGAATGCCGATGTGGCTTCTATACCCAGTTCATGCCAGTCGCGAATAATTCTGTTATCTTCAGGTGGCAGTTTCTGAAGAATATCCAGAGCTTTTACGCAATAATTTTCATCACCGGTATGTTTGCCATAAACAAACAGAAAAGGCACTAGTGCGTTGATGAGTAAGGTTTGTCGCGCACTCAATGATAATCGCGATTGGTGTTGTTTGCCTTCAATACCTAACTGATAGTGGTTTTGCCAGTATTCGGGCAGATTAGTATCCATGAGAGTTAGCATGGCAGGGATAGAATGGGCATCCATTAAACCTTTCATCAGAGCCTGAAAATTTTGAAGCAGAGCAGCCAGTTGGGCCAGGCGTATGCTCGGGAAATTACCCGGGCGCATTCTCATAAATTTAAACAGCGATTTATCGAGAGCATGAAGATTTAGTCGGTGTTGCTGAAAGTTCCATTCCTGTTGAAGTTTGGCCTGCATAACATCTTTTGGTAGTTCGTCCAGAAAGCCAGCCACACCAAAAAGTATGGCGGTAATTTTATGCAGGTTATTTTCTGATTTACATATTTCCAGCATTGGCAGATTGAGGGCCAGTTGTTCGAAAGCTTCGCCATTGGTGCCGAATCCGAAGCTTCTGGCAAGAGCTGCCAGAAACACGGTATGCCAGTCGCCGTTACTTGATTGCAACCAGTCGTAAACCCACCTGCTTTTTCTTTCAAGTCTGCTAACCAGAGCCTGATCGATAGCTTGTCTGATATCGAGCTGACTGACATAAGGCAGAGCTTTGTTACAGGGAATCTGAGCACTGCTGAATTTAAGATAATCATATTGTTCTGTTAGTCCTGCTCTGACACGATTTTTAAGTGAAAGACAAGGCACAGGGGTACCATCCTGACGCATACATTCGAAGCCTTCATCCAATACTACATGGAGGATGCAGGAATTATAAGCCTTATCCATATGGTGCTGGTGTTGTTGCCATTGAATGGTGTTAGTATGGAGTTCGACCTGACCGAACCAGAGTGTACCATCGATGAAGATACGGGCATTGAGGAAATCTGGTCCGGCATCGTGGTTATGATAACCCCGATTAACAATATTTATTGGCAAGCCAGAGGTAGTACTCAGCTGGTCCATATCAAAGAGACCATGCAGCCAGATTAATTGAAAAAGTTCTTCGTTCATAAATCAGAACGAAGTTAGAAGGCTCACTTAATATTAAGCGACCGATTCAAAAAGAATAAGGTAAGGTTAGATAAAAATTATTCCGGATGTGTAACGAAAGAGAGGTCGTCGGTCACCTTGTTTTGTTCTACTTTAATAACTCTTGCCGGGAATTTATCGAGTAATCGGTGTTCGTGGGTAGCCATCAAAACGGCAGTACCTTCTTCAACGGCGATAGTTTGAAGCAGGTTAGTGATATCGTTAGAGATTTCAGGGTCGAGGTTACCAGTTGGTTCATCGGCCAGAATAATTTCAGGTTTATTCAGCAGAGCTCTGGCAATAACGAGACGTTGTTGTTCGCCGCCACTCAGCTGGTGCGGCATTTTATAGTCTTTAGTTTCAAGACCAACAATTTGCAGCACTTCACCAACGCGTTTAAACATTTCCATTTTATTGGTCCACCCCGTGGCTTTAAGAACAAACAACAGATTATCTTTAGCGTTTCTGTCGGTTAATAACTGGAAGTCCTGGAAGATAATTCCCAGTCGTCGTCTGAGTTTCGGGACTTGTCGGCGTTTGAGTTTGAGGAGATCGAAACCAGCAACGTGGCCTTTACCCAATTCTAGTTTAAGTTCGCCGTAAAGTGTTTTAAGCAAAGAACTTTTACCGCTTCCGGTTTTACCAATCAGGTAGGCAAATTCACCTTTGTTAAGGGATAAATTAACCTGATGCAGAACCAGGTTTTTTTCCTGAAAGATATCTGCTTGTTCCAGATGAATAACCGGTACTGACGACATTTTTTGCTGAATTTATTGGCAAAACTACTGCATTTATACGATTTGCCAATCAATTGGACTCATTCCTTTTTCAACAAGGAAAGCATTGGTTTGGGAAAAGTGTTTACAATTAAAGAATCCATTATGTGCTGAAAGCGGAGAAGGGTGAGCAGCCTCCAATATTTTATGACCATTGATGAGTGTTTTTTTACTTTTCGCAAAATTGCCCCAGAGCAGAAAAACTAAGTCTTTTCGACGCTCACTGAGTTGACGGATAATTTCATCTGTAAATACTTCCCAGCCTTTTTTCTGATGAGATCCGGCTTCGTTGGCTCTTACAGTGAGGGTAGCATTTAACAGCAATACACCCTGATCTGCCCAGTGTTTAAGATAACCATGAGAGGGCATAGAGATACCGATATCAGATACCAGTTCTTTATAAATATTTCTGAGAGAGGGTGGGATATCAATGCCTTTATTAACTGAGAACGATAAGCCATGTGCCTGAGATGGGCCGTGGTAGGGGTCTTGACCAATCACCACCACCTTTACATTATCGAAAGGTGTGAAATCGAGTGCCGCGAAAATCTGATTAGAAGGCGGATAGATGGTTTGTCCGGCCTCTTTCTCTGAGAGAAGAAAATTTTTAAGTTGTTTCATGTAGTCTTTTTCAAATTCATCCTGCAAAACAGACAGCCATGATTTTTCGAGTTGCACCATGTTTCAAAATAAAAGGATTTTAGATGCAAATGGAAAGAATATGATTATTTTTGATACCTAAATTTACCATGGACATCAGAGACACCATAGAGCAGCTCAGAAAGACCCTGACAGAGCATAACTATCAGTATTATGTGCTGGCCCGACCAAGTATCAGCGACTACGAATTTGATAAACTTTTAGAAGAACTTATAGCCTTAGAAAAGGCCCATCCCGAGTTTAGTGATCCTGATTCACCTTCACAGAAAGTGGGTGGAGCGGTTAATAAACAATTCGAGAGCTTTGCGCATCAGTATCCTATGCTAAGTCTGGGTAATACCTACAGTGAAGAAGATCTGAAAGAATTTGACGAAAGGGTATACAAGCAACTTGGGCATAGAGAATACGAGTATGTGTGTGAGCTCAAGTTTGACGGATTGTCTATCAGTTTGCATTATGAACATGGAAAATTGTTGAGAGCCGTTACAAGAGGTGACGGTGTAAAAGGCGATGTGGTAACAGACAATGTTAAAACCATCAGAGCATTAAAGACTCAGTTAAAAGGGCATTATCCGGAGTATCTTGAAGTGAGGGGAGAGATATTCATGCATCGCCCGGCATTTGAGAAAATCAATATGGAGCGAGAAGAAGCCGGAGAAGATCTTTATGCCAATCCAAGGAATCTCGCATCTGGTATATTAAAGCAACAGGACAGTGCCGAGGTAGCAAGAAAGCCACTCGATATTTTCCTGTATCAGCTGATAGAAAATAAAGGTATCGTAAAAACGCATTATGAAAGTCTGAGTTTTCTCAAACAATGGGGCTTACCAGTGAGTGATGCCAGCAGAAAATGCAGTTCAATAGAAGAAGTTTTTCAGTTTATCAATCAATGGGATGAACAGCGCAAGCAGTTGAGTTACGATATAGATGGTGTTGTTATTAAAATCAACGATTACCATCAGAGAGAGGAACTTGGATTTACTGCAAAATCGCCACGCTGGGCCATTGCTTATAAGTTTAAGACTGAGGCAGCATTAACCAGGTTAAATGAAATCACCTATCAGGTTGGTCGCACCGGCGCCATTACACCCGTTGCCAATCTTGAACCTGTCTTTTTACTTGGTACTACCATCAAAAGAGCATCCCTTCATAATGCCAACGAGATAGAGCGTTTGGATGTAAGAGAAGGCGATTATGTATTTGTTGAAAAAGGCGGAGAGATTATACCAAAAATAACGGGAGTTGATCTTACAAAGCGCGATTCTGGTTTGTTGCCACATGTGTATATTACGGCATGTCCAGATTGCGGAACAGATTTAGTGAGAAAACCCGGAGAAGCACAGCATTACTGTCCGAACGAGCTGGGTTGTCCGACACAGGTAACTGGAAAAATTCAGCATTTCATTCATAGAAAAGCCATGGACATAAATGGCATGGGCGATGAGACTGTAGAGATGCTTTATAAAAACGGACTGATCAGAAATATGGCAGATTTATATGATTTAAAATATGAAGAAGTTTTGAGTCTCGACCGCATGGCAGAGAAATCAGCGCAGAATCTGATTGATGGCATCAAAGCATCTACAGCAATTCCATATGCCAGGGTATTATTTGCACTGGGAATAAGGTATGTTGGGGAGACAGTTGCTAAGAAACTATCAGCAGCATTTAAGACGATAGAGCAATTGATGGCAGCATCATACGATGATTTGCTTAAGGTTGATGAGATTGGCGACAGGATTGCCTTATCTATCACAGAGTATTTTTCAGACCCTCGTCATGTTGAGCAGATAGAGCGATTAAAAGCAGCTGGCTTACAGTTCGAAAATACCGAGAAAGAGAAGGAAAAAGTTTCAGATGTATTAAATGGTAAAAGTGTAGTAATTTCAGGAGTATTCAGTAAATTCAGTCGCGACGAGATAAAAGAGCTGGTAGAAGTTAACGGCGGCAAGAATGCAGGAAGTATCAGCAGTAAAACAGATTATGTAGTAGCGGGAGAGAATATGGGACCAGCGAAGCTTGAAAAAGCCCGTCAGTTAAACATTCCGATTCTGAGTGAAGACGAGTTTTTAGCGATGATAAGTGTCTGAGATTATTAAAGAAGCAGGAAAAGCAGAGCAATTACAAACATCAAATAGAGAAGAGAGAGGAAGAATATAATGATAATACTGATATCTATTCCGTAGCCCCTGTATTCGTTACCTGATAATTTAATTTTTCTTAATCCAACAAAAGCCAGAACGACACCAACAATTGTAGCAAGACTTAAAAGAGTTGATAAAATACCAGGAATGATTAAACCAGAATAAATAAAGGCAAGCTGCACCACCAGAGAGCCATAGAACAACCAGGCAGCTATTTCTGTATTAGGTTCGATTTTTCTATTCTTTTTGTCATCAGCATATTTTTTTAGCGGACTAAGAACTTTTGAGATACCTTTTGATTTCCCTGG
>JBJTNS010000163.1:0-3166 GCA_046074245.1 Chitinophagaceae bacterium
ACATCACCCCACTCTCATCCCGCTCCACTCTTTGGCGAGTTGCATGACTTTGCTTTGGGGAGAAAGGTAGTGCACGGCGAAGGTTTGGTTTTGCTCGATTAAGAGGCCGTTGCCGTATGGGTCGATGATGATTTTGTTGTGCAGGTCGGCACCGCCGCTTAGGCCCTGCTTGTCGAGGAGCGAACTTAATATGCTCTTGCGGGCTTCTTCGTTGACAGATTTGTAAGTGTATGAGATGCTGAAAAGCTTCTTGTCGTGGAAGTGTAATTCGAACTGTACCTTGTGCCCGCTGATGTTAATGGTGTATAGCAATACGATGATGTTGTACTGCGGGTTTTCGAAGGCTGAGGCGGGCTGTCCAATCAGGCGCTTGATGAAATCGAGGTGTGAGCCAAATCCGAAATATTTAGAGAAAATAATCTCGTTGTTGCTCTGAATGGCTTCTTTGGTGTAACTGTCTCTCCAGTGGAAGACAAACTGATCGAATCGCTTGTATCGCGCTACAAACTCGTTGTGGTCGGCCGACTTAGATTTTACTACCCTGATCTTGCCAAACCAGTGACTGATGAAGTCGGTAATTTGATTGTTAATGCGTGCCATGGTATATGTAGTTGATTGATTATCGTAATAAGGTGACAGTGCCTCTGAAACTGAATAAATCGTTGTTGAAATATTCGCCGTTTACTGTGTATATGTAAACATCCTGCTCGCAGGCTTCGCCTTTGTATTTGCCGTCCCACTGCCCTGTAATGTCGTGCGTTTCGTAAACCATTTCTCCCCATCTGTTAAAGACTCTGAAGGTATAGTTGCGGTCCATGACATTGTATAAAGATGGCATAAAGCCTTCGTTCTTTGAGTTGCTATTTGGCGAGAAGGCGTTTGGTACATAAACGTAACCCTGACCGATAGTGCCGATATAGGCAGGTTTTAACAGGGTGTCTATACAGCCATAAGAGTTGGTGCCTATAAGGCGTATGTCGAAGCGACCAATGCTATTGATGTAGAAAGATGGATCGCGGAGTTTAGAAGATTGTAATACATTGCCCAGACTATCGAAAACATCCCAGCTGTTAAAGACACTGTTGCTACTGTTCTGCATATTGAAAATGGCATTTGGCAATGGCAGGAAACGTTTGGTGGTGGTGAAGTTAAGGACAGGTTTAGGGTAAGTGGTTATCAGGTATTGCTTAGTAAGTGTGCTGGTACCTCCGGTGCCGCTTGCTACCAGAGTAACATCCCAGGTGCCTGGTAAGTTAAAGATGTGCGTAGGCTCTTTGTCGTATGAGTCTGAAGTACCATCGCCAAATATCCAGCGGTAAGTGGTAACATTGGTGGTTGAGTTTTTAAAGTTTACACGTAAAGGCACACAACCTTCGAGGGTATCTGGTGTAAAGCCAATAACAGGTTTAGGATCTTCTATAAAGATGTATTTGGTGATAACGCTTTCGCAACCATTATTGGCAACTCTGAGCGTTACAGGTATGAGGCCTGCCACAGTGTAAGTATGAGAAGGATCTTTGATGTTTTTATTAGATGCTGGGTAAGAGCCGTCTCCAAAGTCCCAGTCGTAGTTAAGGTTATCGACATTTACTGTCAGGATACTTGGTTTAGCGGTAAAATTAACCAGGGCATTTGGCAGTTTAGGGAAGGCTGGCAGGAAGGAGAAATCTGCTACCGGGCGTTCAAGAACTTTGTAGAAGGTAGTACCATCGCTGCTGTCTACACAACCATCTTTATCGTAGCCGTAGAGCATAATTTTGTAGTTACCAAATCTGCTGAAGGCGTGAGAAGGATTAACATCATTGCTGATGGCGCCATCGCCGAAATTCCAGAGGTAACGTTGCGCGTTAGACGACTGGTTGATAAAGGATACAGAGGCATTTTCGCAGGCAGTAAGAGGAGTTTTATCAAACTGAATATGCAGCTTTGGTTTTACTTTAATTACCTGATCGAGGGTATCAGAGCAACCATAAACATTATCGACCATAATGCGCACGGCATAGAAGGTATCGTATTTGATGGCAGGTTCAAGTTTCATGTTAAAGCTATTGAAGCCATTAACAGGAGTGCCATCTACCAGCCATGAAGTGGCAGACTGGTATTTAGAAGAACTTACAAACTGATGGGTACCATCGTTACATGGGTCGTTGCGGGTAACACGGAAGTCGGCAATAGGGCGAGGGTAAACAAAAACACGGGTGCTTGCGGTATCGCGGCAATTATGTTTCTGGCGGTATAATACAATTTTTGGCTGGAAGGTAATATTGCCGATATTGTTAATGAACAGATGTGTAACGGTATCACCGTAGTCGGGACTGGTATTATCGCCGAAGTCCCAAACGATAGACTGGAATTGAGTAGAGCGGTTGTGCAAAGTAACACTGAGGTCGGTGCAGCCTAATTGTTTATCCAGACCAATGCCATCGCCAGTAGGCGTAACGAGTGTGAGAGGTTTAAGGATGGTATCTTTACATAGTGCTGCAGAGGTAGCAATCAGCTGAACATTGAAGCTGGTATCTTTTCCGTTTCCTGTATTGCTTTTGAAAAGGTGTTTAGGATTGATGAGAGTGGAAGAGGTATTATCGCCAAAATTCCACTGGTATTGATAGCCTCCTAAACTTGTGTTAGAAAGGAAGACGGTTTCACGCAGGCATCCGGAATCTTTACTGAAGTCGAAGTTAGCATCTGGGCGACCTAAGACCTGAATGGCCTGGTAGATTGTATCGCTTTTACAACCGTATTGCGATTCTACAGCATGAGAAATGATGTAGATAGTATCGAAAAGTTTAAGTCCCGGGAGTCGGATAGACTGAAAAGCATTATTACCACTGTAATTGGCAGATTCGGCCCAGAAATAAGTTGAACCATTAGAAGAGGAATCGGAGACAGTTAGTATTGCTGGTGCACATAATTTGGTGCCAGATACCGAGAACTTAGCGATTGGTTTAGGATGGATATTGATGGTATAGGTAGCGGTATCGCGGCAGTTGTACTGTGATATAGCCTCGTAAGTAATGGTATAATAAGTTTCGTTTTGAGAATTGTTGATGTATAGGGTAGAGTCGTTTTCGAAAGCCGACTTGTAGCCATTCCCAAAATCCCACGCATGTGTAAGTCCTGTAAGATCTTTAGAATACGACGTATTAACAGTAGTAAGTTTGACAGG
>JBJTNS010000164.1:0-4700 GCA_046074245.1 Chitinophagaceae bacterium
AAAGATACCAGATAGATGAGGTAATTAAGCACCGGAAATTCCATGCCAGTTATGCCAGATTTTTCGCCGGCTATATCAATTTTTGGATAAAGCAGATGAGCGCCGTCTTCGGTAAAATTACGTGCCACCATCGTGACAGTCGTCTGTCGCCAGTTATGTGAAACCTCCAGTGGCGGAAACATAATACCGTAAAGACGCACTATGAAAAAAACAATGATCCAGAAGCGAATATCTTTGAGGTAATGACTGTATTTCATGGAGTAATCAACTTCAAACATAAGCGTAATTTATCTAATCTTTAATAAGCAGACTTTAAAATTATATGAAACTATTGTGAGTGTATATAAAAGCATATAAACATCGTAAAGATTGGGGAAAATTGGGGAGGATTTGGGGAGTTAAGCCTTGCCCGGACTCGTACGATATCGGCAAATTTTTGTATTTTTGCCACTTTATGGAACTTGATAAGCATTATAATCCCCAGGCGGTAGAGAACAAATGGTATAAGTATTGGATGGATAACGGATTTTTTAATTCGGTGCCCGACGAACGTGAACCATATACTATAGTCATTCCTCCGCCAAACGTTACCGGGGTGCTTCACATGGGCCATATGCTCAACAATACCATTCAGGATGTGCTTATCAGAAAAGCGCGTATGGAAGGTAAAAATGCCTGCTGGGTGCCTGGCACCGACCATGCGAGTATTGCTACTGAAGCCAAAGTTGTGAAAAAACTGGCTGAGCAGGGTATTAAAAAAACAGATATTTCCAGAGACGAGTTCTTAGGGCATGCCTGGGAATGGAAAAATAAATACGGTGGTATTATTTTAGAACAGTTACAGAAACTTGGTGCCAGCTGCGACTGGAACAGAACGCGTTTTACGATGGAAGAAGAACTTAGTAATGCGGTTACCGAAGTGTTCGTAAAAATGTATCGTGATGGTCTGATCTACCGCGGCACAAAAATGGTTAACTGGGATCCTGCCGGAAAAACAACCCTGAGTGATGAGGAGGTGATTTTTAAAGAAAATAACAGTCAGCTTTTCTATGTTAACTATCCATTTACCGAAGAAACATTGTCCGCTCTTGGATTAAATGAAGGTGGATTAACCGTTGCTACTACCCGTCCAGAAACCATTATGGGGGACGTGGCTATTTGTGTGCACCCCGGCGACGAGCGCTACAAACATCTGGTAGGTAAAACTGTAAGAGTGCCAGTTATTAATCGCGTTATCCCTGTTATTGCCGACGATTATATCGATATCGAATTTGGAACAGGTTGCCTTAAAGTGACCCCTGCCCATGATGAAAATGATTATAGAATAGGAGAGAAGCATCAGTTAGAAGCTATCGATGTACTAACCGAAGATGGCAAAATTCATGAACGTGCTGGTGCTTATGTGGGAATGGACAGATTTGCCTGCAGAAAACAAATCGCCAAGGATCTGGAAGAACAGGGACTGATTCTGAAAACGGAACAAATTAAAAATACTGTCGGTCATAGCGAAAGAACTGACGCTGTTATAGAAAAAAGAATTTCTACTCAGTGGTTTGTCGACATGAAAGAGTTTATGAGTCGCTACCCTAAAGTACTTAGTTCTGTTATGGATGATGAGATTAAGTTTCATCCTGCGAAGTTTAAAAATGTATACAGACACTGGATGGAAAACATCAAAGACTGGAATATCAGCCGACAGTTGTGGTGGGGACATCGCATTCCGGCCTGGTACAATAAGGACGGTGATTTTGTCGTAGCAAAAAATCAGGCTGAAGCATTGGAAATGTTCCGTTTAAAACATCCTGGTATAGAAGCTAATGAACTTCATCAGGATGAAGATGTTCTGGATACCTGGTACAGCAGCTGGTTATGGCCAATTTCTGTTTTTGATGGTTTCAAAGATGGCGATAAAAAGGACTACAACTACTATTACCCTACGAATGATCTCGTTACCGGTCCGGATATTATATTCTTCTGGGTGGCCAGAATGATCATGGCTGGCTATGCATTTAATGGTGAAAAACCTTTTAGCAATGTGTACTTCACGGGTATCATTCGCGATAAACAAAGAAGAAAAATGAGCAAAAGTCTCGGTAACAGTCCCGACCCGCTCGACCTGATTGCACAGTACGGTGCAGATGGTGTAAGGATGGGAATTTTATTGAGTTCTCCTGCTGGTAATGATATTCTTTACGATGAATCTCAGGTTGAACAGGGAAGAAACTTCTGTAATAAAATATGGAATGCCTACCGTTTGCTGGCTGGCTGGCAGGTAGTTGCAGATGCTGAGGTTTCTGAGGAAATAAAAGCTGGTGATGAACTGGCTAATCGCTGGTTTGCCATGAAGTTTCAAATGGCAACTGATGAAATTCACGCTGGATTCAAAGAATACAAACTAAGTGAGTCTCTGATGGGGATTTACAAACTCATATGGGATGATTTCTGCTCAGGTTATCTTGAAATGGTGAAGCCTGCATTTGGCTCTCCAATTAGTACATCTACTCTGAATGCTGTAAAAAGTCATTTTGAAAATATCTTAAGATTGCTGCATCCTTTCATGCCTTTTATCAGTGAAGAACTTCATCAGGCTCTGTTTGAAGGTCAACCTGAAAAACCTATGATTTTATGTGAGTATCCTAAAGCGGGTATCCCATATACAATGATCAATGATCAGGCTTTGCAAATCGTGAGCGAATTAAGAAATATGAGAAATGCTAAAGGATTATCTCCTAAACAAGCCTTTAGTGTGGTAGTTCAGACACCTAATCAGGATGCCTACAAAGCCTGGGAATATATCATTGCGAAACTGGCCAATGTAGATGGATTTAGTTATAATATTCAAAAGCCTGAGAAGTGTTTAAGTGCACTAATTGGAACTGACGAACTGTTTGTGCCTTTTGCAGAACAAATTGATGAGGCAGCAGAAAAGAAAAAGATTGAAGAGGAGATTGCTTATCTGCAAGGCTTTTTGAAATCTGTGGATGCTAAATTGAGCAACGAGAAATTTGTGGCCAATGCCAAGCCTGAGGTAATTGAGAAGGAAAGACAGAAAAAGGCTGACGCTGAAGAGAAGATTAAAAAACTGATGTCCGGAAATTAAAGACTTAGCAACTCATCGAACTCAAATGGATTCTTGTTAAAGAATACTCTGAATTCAGTGCCCTCGTCTACCACACTCTCAACTTCTATTTTACCGTGCATGGCTTCTATCTGATTTTTTACAATAAATAATCCCATGCCTTTTGCATCTTTATTGCCATGAAAGGTTTTGTACAAGCCAAAAATACTGTTCTTGTATTTGATTAAATCTATTCCTCTTCCATTGTCTTTAATGCTTAGAACTATGTAATCGTCGATGACTTTAGCAGTGATGGTGACTAACACAGGCGCATTTTCTTTTTTGTATTTTATAGCGTTTGTTATCAGGTTTAATAAAATACTTTCAATATAAGAGGGGATGCCATCAATCAGTATATTATCGTCTACCTGATTGTCGATTGAAGCATCCTGAAGCTCTATCAGATGGTTGACGGCATCAATGGTTTTGTCGACCTGCTGATGAAGATTGATAGAGTGAAACGATTTATCAGCTGAATTTTGCATGGTGATAATACTGTTCAGATTATTGATTGTGTCTGAAAGTTTATGTGCACTCTGTACCAGCATTTCAGACGTTGGCTCTGCGTGGTTGTGGTATATAATTTCTGATAATCCACTGATATTGGCACTGTGAGAACGGATGTTGTGAGAAACGATGTAGGCAAAGTTTTGCAAGCTTTTATTCTGACTTTCGGTAATCTCCAGCAATTTCCTTAGTTTGTTTTCGTAGGCTTTGCTTTCGGTGATATCCTGAATAATGCCAAAAAGAATAAAGATGTTTTGTTCTGGATTGAATTCGAAATGCGCAATTAATCTGACAAAACGCATTGTGCCATCTTTTCTGATGATACGATGTTCGATGGTATGGTTTTCTTTTTTCTTAACCTGTTGCTCGATGGTGTCTTTCACGCGTTGAAGATCGTCAGGGTGGACGTAAGAAAGCCACTCGTCCAGTCCGATGTTATGATTGCCTGGAGTAATGCCGTATATTCGATAGGCTTCGTCAGACCATAAAGAATGGTTGCGAATCAAGTCAATTTCCCAGCTGCCCAGATGTGCAATTTCCTGAGCTTGTAATAATCGATTCTGGTTTTTTTCAAGTCCGAGTTTCAGCTGAAGTAATTCATGAGTTTTTTCTTTGTTCTCGGTGATGTCCACCAGCAGCCCGTGCATACTTACCTCGCCGTTTAACTCGTTTTTAGTAAAGTTGCCAAGAACTTCCAGCCAGATAGATTTATGGTTGTCTGGTCTTTTAAATTCAACTATTTCATTTTTGATTTCACTTTGATATTCGCCTTCAACAATTTTTTCATAAAGATATCTGAAGGAGGTGTCTATATATGGGAAAATCAATTCGTCAATCGTGCCTTTAGTTGTCTTTAAACCGAGGATGTCTTTGGCGTTTTCAGAAAGTTCTACTGTTCTGTTGTGCAGATAAGTGGTGTAAGAAACCATCTGGCCAGACTCAATGGCCATTTTAACTTTAATTTGCTCTTCTGCCAGATCCTGTTTTGTCTTTTTAATATTGCTGATATTGGTAAGCAGGGCAATATGTCCAACTATTTCATTCTTGTATTGGTAGTCAGAGCTGCTTACCTGTA
>JBJTNS010000165.1:0-2883 GCA_046074245.1 Chitinophagaceae bacterium
CATCAATTGATCGTATCTGAATCTTGGAATAGTCCAACGAATCCACATAAATAAGAAGATAAATAATACAATCTTAATTAATAAAGTACCTACCCCAATTAATGCTGCAATATTAGGTGCTACACTTGCTTCATTGAAGAATGGTAAATCATATCCTCCAAAATACATAGACGCCATAATCGCGCTACTCATAATCATATTGATGTATTCGGCAAATAAGTAGAAACCTAATTTCATAGAAGAGTATTCCGTATGGTGCCCGCCTACTAATTCCGTTTCACATTCTGGTAAGTCAAATGGCGTTCTGTTTGTTTCTGCAAATGAACAGATCATAAAAATTAAAAAACCTAATGGTTGATAAAAAATATTCCAGTTCATTCCAGATTGTTGTTCTGAAATTTCTCTTAAGCTTAAAGTTCCAGTCATCATTAATAAAGCAATGATGGATAATCCCATAGCGATTTCGTATGAAATATTTTGCGATGCCGAACGAACAGCTGCTAATAAAGAAAATTTATTGTTAGACGCCCAACCGCCAATCATTACGCCATATACACCTAGTGATACTACGCCAAAAACGTATAAAACGCCTACGTTAATATCAGCCACTTGTAATGAAATATTTCTACCGAATAAGAATAAATCTTGCCCCCAAGGAATTACTGCAGTGGTGATACAAGCAGTAAACATGCTGAGTGATGGACCTAATACAAATAAAAATGTTCCGGCATGTGTAGGAATAATTTCTTCTTTTGTGAATAGTTTTACTCCGTCTGCTAAAGGTTGCAATAAGCCCCAAGGCCCAGCTCTGTTAGGTCCTACGCGATCTTGAAAAAATCCTGCAAATTTTCTCTCTGCAAGTGTAGTGTACATTGCAATCACTAAACTAATTGCCAAGATTGCAGAAATAAGAATTAATTTTTCTATAATAAATGCGATATCCATTTCTTACTTAATTTTTTTATGAAACATTTTTTTGTTCGCTTCAATTAAAGCTGGATTTTTTTCAACTACTGGAAGCGGATGTGCCATTTCATAATGGTTTGATGAGATAACAGATGTTTCGTCGATTTTTCTAGGACCTTCGATTGTCCAATCGGACGTAGCCTTCTTATCAAAACGACAAGTATTACAAATGAATGACTCTACTTCACCATATTCATCCTTGCGAGCAGTTACACGCAACACATCATCACCTTTATACCATAACACTACTTTACCTGAACACTTCTCATGCTCGCAGTCTCTGTGTGCATCAATAGGTTTGGTAAACCATACCCTGTTTTTAAATCTAAAAGTTTTATCAGTTAATGCACCTACTGGGCAAACATCAATTACGTTTCCTGAAAAATCGTTTTCAATTGCTGCGCTGATGTAAGTCGAAATTTCAGATTTGTCTCCTCTGTTTAATACACCATGTACACGACCTTCTGTAATTTGGTCTGCCGTGTAGACACAACGGTAGCAAAGGATACAGCGGTTCATGTGTAATTGCACTTTATCTCCAATATCAACTCTTTCAAATGTTCTTCTTTCAAATTCATACCTTGAATTTGATGCGCCATGTTCGAAAGATAAATTTTGTAAATCACATTCACCTGCTTGATCACATACTGGGCAATCAAGTGGGTGGTTGATCAACAACATTTCTACAACTCCTTTTCTAGCTTCAATTACTTCTGGAGAAGTGGTATTTTCTACAACCATTCCATCCATTACTTGTGTTTGACAAGAAGCAACAAGTTTAGGCATTGGCCTTGGATCTTTCTCAGAACCTTGCGCAACTTTTACTAAACAAGTACGGCATTTACCGCCACTTCCTTTTAGCTTAGAATAATAACACATAGCCGGAGGCACAATGTCGCCACCTATTTGACGTGCTGCATTTAAGATGGTGGTCCCCGGTTCTACTTCAACAGACTTTCCGTCGATGGTTACTTTTATTTTATCTGCCATTTTATTAAAATAATTATTTTACTGGCGCTTCGTGAGCAGCTAGCAATCCAAAATTTCTTGTTTGACTTATTTTTGCCTCGTTAATGTGCCATTCGAATTCTTCTCTGAAATGACGAATCGCACTCGCAACAGGCCATGCCGCTGCATCTCCTAATGGACATATCGTATTGCCTTCGATTTTTTTCGAAACTTCTACTAATAAATCGATGTCGCTTAATTTTCCATGTCCGTATTCGATGCGATGTAGAACTTTTTCCATCCATCCTGTTCCTTCTCTACATGGCGAACATTGTCCGCAAGATTCATGGTGATAGAAGCGAGAAAAATTCCAAGTGTTACGAACAATACAACTGTCTTCATCATATACAATGAAGCCGCCAGAACCAAGCATAGTTCCACTTACAAAGCCTCCATCAGATAGTGACTCGTAACTCATTAGCCTTGCTTCGTTGTTGGCTGTTTTTAAAATTAAATTGGCTGGTAAAATTGGAACTGATGATCCGCCGGCAACAACTGCCTTTAATCTTTTTCCGTTTTTAATGCCGCCACAATATTTATCTGAATAAATAAATTCTTCAACTGGTAATCCCAATTCAATTTCATAAATACCAGGGTTGTTTATATGCCCACTGGCAGAAATTAATTTTGTTCCGGTACTTCTGCCGATTCCAATTTTTGCATATTCATCACCACCCATATTTACAATTGGTGCAACTGCTGCAATGGTTTCTACGTTATTCACTACCGTTGGGCAGGCATATAAACCAGCTATTGCAGGGAATGGAGGTTTAACCCTAGGGTTTCCTCTTTTGCCTTCCAATGATTCTAATAAAGCTGTTTCTTCTCCGCAGATATAAGCACCCGCACCCGGATGAACATATAAATCTAAATCGTATCCTGAACCTAAAATATTTTTACCTAAAAATC
>JBJTNS010000166.1:0-4062 GCA_046074245.1 Chitinophagaceae bacterium
TAGGCGGAACTAAATTTGTAAAACGAGTGAGTGTTATAAAGTAATATTAATCCAAATGTTTAAACCGCAGATGTTTCAGATTTTCTGAGACATCTGCTTATTGAAAGGTAATTTAATTTATGAAAAGAAATGATGATTCAATCTCTCTGATTAAAGGTAGTTTTTCTCCTTCAGATGCAAAAGAGATTCTCTTGTCGCTGTTTGATTACAAGATACAGTTTCACCAGTTGCAGCTGCTAAGTTTGCGTGAACGTGGTGTAGAAGCTTATCAAAACTCTCTTGAGCGTCTGGAAGAACTTAAAGCCAGTCGCGCTAAGGTTTTAGAACTAACTTCAATGTGTAGTGATCTTGGAGAACAATTAGAATTAGATGCTGAGTTGGTCTTAAAAATAAACGTCGGGCCAGTGGTCCACGGTTAGAATCAGGGCCTTGTTTGTTGGAAGTTTTTGATTCTTTGATTGAAGTCCCGGTGCCTTGTTATTCATGTCAGGGTATCGGGATTTTTTTTTAAAAATGGATTTGGATATTCGTCGAAATCCCTACATTTGTTTTAGAAAATCTCCAGAAGTACAACAAATGGCCTATGAAAAAATTACTACTCTCTCTGATTCTGTCTGGCTTTTTATCAGTTCAGGCACAGAACACACTCGATTTTGATGGCAGCAATGATTATGTAGATTGCGGAAATGATACCTCGCTGCAGATTGCTGGAAAGCAGATTACGCTGGAGGCATGGATTTATGCGACTGCATGGAAAACCAATGCCTACGATGGTAATGTTATTTGTAAAGAATATAATACAAGCAATTATGGGTATATGCTAAGGGTAGGTGCCGGAGGGAAGTTAAATTTTGCTTTAGGGGATGGCACCTGGCACGAAATTACAACAGGAGCCCTAATGTCTGTGAACACCTGGTACCATATTGCAGGTACTTATGATGGCACAAAGATGCGGGTTTATCTGGATGGTGTTAATGTTGATTCATTGAGTTATTCAGGCAATATTTCCAAAACCCCCAACAACAATTTAACCATAGGAGCTCATCTTACCTATAGCAGATATTTTCAGGGACAAATAGACGAGGTGAGAATCTGGAGTGTTTGCAAGACAGCTGCTCAGATTATGGCAGGCAAGGGCGATGAGTTATGTGCCTCTCAAAGCGGTCTCAGAGCGTACTATAAGTTTAACCAGGGTAAGGCTTCTCAGGCTAATGCCAGCGTAAAGAAACTAACTGATCTGAGTGGATATGGCAATAATGGTACCTTGTATAATTTTACATTAAACGGCAGTGCTTCCAACTGGCTTAAGGGTTTATCATTTAAAAAAGGGGTATTTAATGCCAGTGATACAGTAACGGTTTGCGATCGGTATATCAGTCCCTCCCGCAAATTTACATGGACAAATTCAGGCGTTTACAACGATACTATACCGACCTATTATGGTTGCGACAGTGCAATCAAAGTATATTTAACAATCAAAAAGATTAGCTATGGCGCATTCAGTGCTCATGCATGTGACAGTTTTATCTCGCCGAGTAAATTGTATGTCTGGAAAACATCTGGGGTGTTTACAGACCGAATAAAAAACAAGGCAGGATGTGATAGCGTGATAACAGTAACTTTGAAAATAGGAGGGAACAGAGATACGATTTACCCTGTTGTCTGCAAGACGTATACGGTACCAAGTGGTCGTAAAACATATAATGTTTCCGGGAGATATTTCGACACCTTAGTTGACTATCGTCAGTGCGACAGCATAATTGATATTCGTTTAACGGTGAATCAGCCTGCCAGTTCCAGTATTGTGCTCAGTGGTTGTGCTTCAGTGGTTAGTCCGAGTAAAAAGTACATTTACGTAGTCAGTGGTGTTTACAGCGATACTATAAAAACGAAGAAAGGCTGCGACAGTTTTATCAGTATTCAGGTGAAGATCAAAAACTCTTATGCGTATAATAAAGTCAGTGCCTGCAAGACCTACACCACACCAGACGGTAGAAGAACTTACACGAGTTCAGGAGTTTATAAAGACACGCTTTACAATATGTCATTCTGTGATAGTTTTGTGACGTATGATGTTACCATTTTGCAGCCTACTTATGGCAGTATAAATGTGATTAGTTGTGGTCAGTATCTTACACCCGGAAAGAAGCGAAAGTTGACGCGTTCGGGACAATATAGTGATACGTTAAAGAACAAGGCAGGCTGCGATAGTATACTGAGTATACAATTAAGTATTCCGGTATTGGATACCAGGGTTGTACAGAATGGTAAGTACTTAAATTCATTGTCTGTAAAGGGCGCCTATCAATGGCTAAACTGTGTCGATTTTGCAGCGGTAGAAAGCAATGGAAACAGTGCTGCGTATACTGCCACTAAGATTGGCAGTTATGCAGTAGAGGTTTCTGATAGTGGTTGCAGGGATACATCTGTATGTTATCAGGTGAGCAGTGTTGGCATTTCCTCTGTAAGTCGGCAAATGATGATGCAATTAACGCCCAATCCTGTAAAAGACGAATTGAATATTCAGTTACCGGAAGCGATGAGCAATGTCCGGATTCGTGTAATGGACATTAATGGAAGAGTAGTCAAAGATGATCGTTACGAGACATTGGAATTTATGACAATGGCATTGGATCTTGAAGACGGTATTTACATAGTTGAGTTATCGAATTCGGATGGCGTTTGCGACATCCAGAGGATAGTAAAGCGATAAAGAAGGGTGGTTAAGCTCGCCACCTACGGGGCCCAGCCGGATAGCCTCTTAAATTACGAATTTTCAGAGCCGGGAACTTTTGCTAGTATTTCAACAAGTTTTTCTTTGGTTAGTGGCTTGGTCAGGTAGTCGTTGACGTTTGGATTGCTGGTAGCGCGTTCCATATCGTGTGCAGAGATGGAAGAAGAGAACATGTAAAGCTGAATGTTTTTTCTGATTTCCTGAGGAATTTTTCCATATTCTTCCAGGAACTCCCAGCCGTCCATTACAGGCATGCTGATATCAAGGAAGATGACATCGGGATAATGCGTCTCTGTCTGTAAATTGGATTTGAAAAATTCGACGGCTTCATGACCATCACCATACTCAGATATTTCGATGGTGCTGTCATGTGAATTGATGAGTTTCCTGGTTAGGAAAATCAAGATTTTATCGTCGTCAATAATACAGATTTTTTTATGGCTCATACGCGCTGTTAAAGTTGATTTATAAATGTTATGGTGAATGTTGTTCCCTGGTCTGGTTCGCTCTCTATTTCAATTGTCCCACCCATGGCCTCTATCTGTGTTTTAGTCATAAACAAACCAAACCCTTTAGAGTTTTGAGTGCGGTGAAATACTTTTCCGATTTTAAATAAATTATGTCCGTGTTTTTTGAGGTCTATTCCCAGTCCATTATCCGAAATTTTAAGGATAATTTTTTTACCTTGCTTAAGTGTTGACAGTGAAATGCAGGGTTGTCTTTCCGGCGACCTGTATTTAATGGAATTGCTGATTAAATTGCTCAGGATACTGTTGAGGTATTTTGCCGGGAAATTAATGCTTTTCGCCTGTTCAAACTGGGTGATAATTTGAATATTGTATTTGTTGATTTCAATGCTAAATCCGGAACTGATTTTATCGAGCAATTGTTGCAGATCGATATCGTCAGATTGAATCTCCAGGTCCTGTTTAATCTGTATAGACTCCACCAGTTCGTTAAAACTGCTGTGGAGATTGTCTATCACCGGACTAAGTTTTGAAATCAGTTCTTTTTGCTCTTCACGGTCTTCGCAGGTTTCAATAAAGGTTACCAGCATCGACATGTTCACCAGAGGTGCTCTAAGGTTATGTGAAACGATATTGCAGAAGTCGACTAACTGAGTGTTCTGGAAAGATAATTGTCGCACCAGTTCATTTTGTTTGGTTTCCAGATTTTTTCTGTCAGTGATGTCCAGACCGTAGCCTATTAGCATACTGAGTTCATTGTTATCATCTTTAACAGGGAAGAATCTGCGGAGTTTAATTTTGCTGCTGCCATCTATGGATTCGACTGTGTCTTCCCATTCCACTTCTCTCAGGGTTTCTTTT